>CAYNIN010000099.1:0-6289 GCA_964397395.1 uncultured Faecalibacterium sp. | reverse complement strand
GAAAAAAAGAAAGCCGCAAGTTTTCCTGCGACCGCAATTATTCATTTTTCATTCTTCATCAGCGAAGCGATTTCATTATTCATTAAAAAACGGGCGGCAACGAACCTCTCCGCTACCGCCATATAAATTGCCGTTTTTATCACACACCTGAACCCATTGAATAGTTGGGTGCTTCTTTTGTAATTGAAATATCGTGAGGATGGCTTTCGATAAGACCTGCGTTGGTGATGCGGATAAACTGTGTCTTTTCTTTCAGTTCATCAATTGTTGCACAACCGCAGTAGCCCATACCTGCACGAAGACCGCCCATCATCTGATATACGGTTTCGCTTAAAACTCCCTTGTAAGGTACACGGCCTTCAACACCTTCGGGAACGAGTTTCTTGTTGTTTGCCTGGAAGTATCTGTCCTTACTGCCCTGATTCATAGCGGCAATGGAGCCCATACCTCTGTATACCTTATACTTTCTGCCCTGATAAATTTCGGTGTCGCTGGGTGATTCTTCACAGCCTGCAACAAGTGAACCGACCATAATAGCCGAAGCACCTGCGGCAATAGCCTTAACGATTTCACCTGAATATTTGATACCACCGTCACCGATAACGTTTTTGCCGTACTTTGCTGCCATTTCAGCGCAATCGTAAATTGCAGTAATCTGGGGTACGCCGATACCTGCAACGATACGTGTCGTACAGATTGAACCGGGGCCGATACCAACCTTAACGCAGTCAGCACCTGCTTCAATGAGAGCCTTTGTTGCTTCTGCCGTTGCAACGTTACCTGCAATAAGTGAAATATCGGGGAAAGCTGCTTTAACTTTTTCAACAGCCTTAAGAATGTTTCTGCTGTGACCGTGAGCCGAGTCAAGAACGAAAGCGTCAACACCTGCGGCGGCAAGGGGAGTTGCTCTGTCGAGTACGTCTGCCGTTGCACCTAAAGCGGCGGCACAGAGAAGTCTGCCTCTTCGGTCACGGGCGGAGTTGGGATACTGAACTGCCTTTTCAATATCTTTGATGGTGATAAGACCCTTAAGGCGACCCTCGTCGTCAACAAGAGGAAGTTTTTCAATTCTGTGTTTCATAAGAATGAGTTTTGCTTCTTCAAGAGTTGTGCCTACGGGACCTGTTACAAGACCTTCCTTTGTCATAACTTCGCTGATTTTGATGTTATAATCCGAAAGGAAGCGAAGGTCACGGTTTGTGAGAATACCTACTAATTTGCCGTTTTCGCAGATGGGAACACCTGAAAAACGGTAAGTGTGCATAAGGTTTTCTGCTTCGTATACATAATTATCGGGAGAAAGGAAAATGGGATTTGCGATAACACCGTTTTCACTTCTTTTAACACGGTCAACTTCTTTTACCTGATTTTCAATTGACATATTCTTGTGAATAACACCAAGACCGCCTTCACGGGCGATGGCAATAGCCATTCTTGATTCAGTAACGGTATCCATAGCCGCTGTCATAACGGGAATGTTGAGTTTGATACCCTTTGTCAGTTGAGTTTCAAGAGAAACGTCTGCGGGAAGAACATCTGACTCTGCGGGAATGAGGAGCACATCGTCAAAAGTAAGTCCTTCTTTTACAAATTTTGTGTTGAAATCCATAATCTTCGTCCTTTCTTTCTGTTTAATTGCGGGTAATTTCAGGGCTCTGAAAAATATATTAAGTAATTATATCACGCATTTTGAAAGTTATCAAGTGTTAAATTATACATTTTTTCTTTCTATGAAAAAGTGACAAAAATTTCGCCTTGTGTAAAGTTTTCAGGTTTACTTTTTGTCTTTTCTTTTGAGAGAAAAACTAACTTTTCAACATTATGTCAATAACTTTTTTTGAGTTTTGTACAGGTAAAAGTGCCTATTTTTCAAGGTTTTTAACCTTTTCCACAGAGTTTTCCACATTTTTTCGTTGAAAACTGTGTTGAAAAGGTGGAGAAATAAATTCTGTGAATAAGTTACAAAAATTCAAAATGCAAAGGGCAAAATTCAAAATTGCGTTTCAGGGTGCGATTGCGGATAGGTTCGCTGCCGCCAAGGTTTGCTGTGCAAAGGGTTAATACAATACCGCAAGGGGAGTCGGACTTTCCGTTGCCTACCTTTAATATGCGTATTTTGCATTTAACAAAACTATTTTCCTGTAAGTATTTACTAAAAGGTGTGTTTTGTGGTATACTGAAAAGGATAGGTAAAAAATAAAAAAAGGAAGTAGTATAAATGATAAGTACCAACAATGTAACTCTGCAGTATGGCGGCAGAGAACTTTTCAAAGATGTTTCAATAAATTTCACAAAGGGTAACTGCTACGGCCTTATCGGTGCCAACGGTGCAGGCAAAAGTACCTTTCTGAAAATACTTTCAGGTGAGATTGAGCCCAACAAAGGCTACGTTACCGTAACTCCCGGCGAAAGACTTTCCGTTTTGAAGCAGGATCATTATGCTTTTGACGAGTATGACGTAATCAGAACGGTGCTTATGGGCAACCCCAAACTCGTTGAGATTATGGACGCCAAGGAAGAACTTTACTCGAAAGAGGAGTTCACCGAAGAAGACGGTATCCGCATCAGTGAACTTGAAGAAGAATTTGCTGAAATGGACGGCTGGAGTGCCGAAAGCGATGCGGAAATTCTCCTCAACGCTCTGGGTATTCACAATGAGTTCCATTACAGCCTTATGAAAGATTTAAGCGGTGACCAAAAAGTCAAGGTGCTTCTTGCCCAGGCTCTTTTCGGCAACCCCGACATTCTTCTGCTTGACGAGCCCACCAACCACCTTGACGTTGCGGCTATCAACTGGCTTGAAGAATTTCTTATGAACTTTGAAAATACCGTTATCGTTGTCAGCCACGACAGACATTTTCTCAACAAGGTCTGCACCCATATTGCCGACTGCGACTACGGTAAAATTACTATGTATGTGGGCAACTACGACTTCTGGTACGAATATACCCAGATGGCTCAGCGTCAAATGAGAGAGCAGAACAAGAAAACCGAAGCGAAAATGAAAGAACTTCAGGAATTTATTGCCCGTTTCTCTGCCAACGCATCAAAGTCGAAGCAGGCAACAAGCCGTAAAAAACTTCTTGACAACCTCGTTTTAGAAGATATGCCCGTTTCTTCAAGACGCTTCCCCTTCGTTGAGTTCAAACCCGACAGAGAAATCGGCAACGATATGCTCACCGTTGAGGGTATTTCAAAAACCGTCGGTGACAGAAAAGTTCTCGATAACGTTTCCTTCACTTTGAGACCCGGGGAAAAAGTTGCTTTTGTGGGTACTGATGCCGTTGCGAAAACAACCTTCTTTAAAATTATCATGGGTGAACTTGAGCCCGACGAAGGCACTTTCAAATGGGGAGTCACCACTTCTCAGTCATACTTCCCTGCCGACAACTCCCCATTTTTCGACGGCGTTGAAGACAGCCTCACAGATTGGATAAGAAGATATTCCGACCTGCAGTTTGAAACCGACGTAAGAGGCTGGCTCGGAAGAATGATGTTCTCGGGTGAAGAAGCAACTAAAAAGGCAAAGGTGCTTTCGGGCGGTGAAAGAGTTCGCTGTATGCTTTGCAAAATGATGCTCAGCGGCGCCAACGTTCTCATTCTCGACGAGCCCACCAACCACCTTGACCTTGAGTCCATCACTTCCCTTAACAATGCACTCATCAGATTTAAAGAAAGTGTGCTTTTCACTTCTCACGACCATCAGTTCGTTCAGTCAATCGCTGACAGAATCATCGAATTCCGTCCTGACGGCGTATACGACAAAAAGGAAACTTACGACGAGTTCCTTGAAAACAACGAGTTACTCAAGGTGACGGGAGTCACCTTAAACTAAAAGAAAGAGGTAAACTATGACTTTTGTAATCGGCGACATTCACGCAAACAAAGAAAAATATTTCGCAATGCTTGAGAAACTCGCACCCACCGACGAAGATGCGGTTTTTGTACTTGGCAACGTTATCGCTACGGGTGAGGGCGGAATTGAAATTTTAAAAGATATGATGTACCGTTCAAACCTGTTCCCCATTCTCGGCGAACACGAGTACTATGCAAAGAAACTTTTCCCCCTTATTGCAAAGGCTGATACAGTTGACGGGGCAAAGGCTCTGCTTTCGGGGGAAGACAGAGAACTTTTTGAAAAGTGGCTTTCTATGAAAAGTGAAAAGACGGTTTCCGACTTCCTTTCTCTTGACGAAGAAAACAAGGAAAGCATTATTGACTATCTTTCAGAGTTTACACCCTATGAGGAAATCGAAGCAGGGGATAAAACCTTCGTTCTCGTTCACGCAGGAATTGACAATTTTGACGAAAACAAAACCCTTGATGACTACGCCGAAGAAGACTTTGTTTTTGCAAAGACCGATTACGGCAAAGTCTATTTCTCCGACAGTTATCTTGTAACGGGACACACTCCCACCGCCCTTATCGACAGAAGTCTTGCAGGTAAGGTTTATGCAAAGAAGCGTCACCTTGCCCTTGACTGCGGAGTTTCTTTCGGCGGTAAACTTGCGGCGGTTTGCCTTGAGAAGTTGAAGGTTTATTATTGCTGATATAAATGCGCACTTTAGGCGGCGACAACGAACCTTTCCGTCACCGCCACCTAAAGTGCAACTTTGCATTCTGCATTTAAAACAGGTTTGCCACCAATATTCCCAGCGCCACTCCGCCTAAAAGCGAAAGAACAATTTTTAAAGTCTGTGTTGTCTTGTTGCCTCTTATTCTCGTGGGCGGTGCCTTCTCCGTTCTTCCTGCAATTATGCCTGCCCTTTCTCTGATTTTTCCCTGGCTTATGCAGGCGTACTCAGGCTTTACAAAAAACAGTATCCGTTCAAAATAGTCGCAGTCTGTTTCGTTTACCTCAACTACTTGTCTGTTAACACCTTTTATCATAAATAATTCCTCCGATAATAATTTCTTCTTGTTTAGTTTTTATTGTTAATTGCGTTTTATGCCTTGAATTAAATAGCAAAAAATGATATTCTTTTTTAAGGTGATACTATGAACTACCAAAAAGAACTCGAAAAAATTATTGACGAAAATCAAAAGAATAATACTATCCCCTCTTTGCTTCTTCATGCCTGCTGTGCACCTTGCAGCAGTTACTGCCTTGAATATCTTGCAAAGTATTTTAATATTACGGTGTTTTTCTATAATCCTAACATCTATCCCGAAAGTGAGTACGGTGTCAGGGTCAAAGAGATAAAGAGATATATAAATGAAAAAGAGTTTGAAAATCCCGTTTCACTTATTGAGGGCAACTTGGATGTGCAGAAATTTTACTCTGCCGTAAAGGGATATGAAAACTGTGGCGAGGGAACGGAAAGATGCTTTTTGTGCTACCGTTTAAGACTTCTTGAAACGGCAAAGACGGCAAAAGAACTGAACTTTGACTTTTTTACAACCACCCTTACCATAAGTCCCCTTAAAAATGCAGAAAAGATAAACGAAATCGGCGAAGAAATCGCAAAGGAAATCGGAGTAAAACATCTGCCCTCGGACTTCAAAAAGAAAAACGGTTACAAACGCTCAATTGAACTTTCCCGTGAGTTCAGCCTTTACAGACAGAACTACTGCGGCTGCGTTTTTTCCCTGAGAAATGAAACTGAATAAGAATAAAAACACCCCTTTTGCTCAATAATTAAGGTGACGTAACTTTCAAATCAGGTTACTACCTTAAAATGCAAAGGGGATTTTTTTATGGAAAACGATACCGTTAAACTTTTAAGAGAATGCGATGCAGGTGCAAAAACTGCCGTCAACTCCATTAAAGACGTGCTTGACAATGTCAAAAGCACAGAACTTATGAAAATACTGACACACAGTATTGAAACCCACGAAAAACTTCAACAGGAAATCGGCAAACTCCTTGAAGAATCGGGCGCACCCACCAAAGACCCGAATATGATGGCACGAATGATGTCAAAAATGGAAATGGGTTTTAAAATGATGACAAGCCCCGAGGACAAAACCGTTGCCGATTTAATTCTCAAGGGTTGCAGTATGGGTATCAAGAGTCTTTGCTCATACATCAACGAATACTCCGAGGCAGACAGCAAAGCCGTTTCCCTTGCACAGAAACTTGTCAAAGAGGAAGAAAAACTTATTGACGAACTGAAAGAGTTTCTTTAAATCAAAATTCAAAGTTGCGCTTTAACGGGCGGTGACGGAGAAATCCGTTGCCACCGTTTTTTTATTTTTTATTTTTAATGAATAATGAAATCGCTTCGCTGATGAAAAATGAAAAATGAATAATTGTGGTCGCAGGAAAACTTGCGGCTTTCTTTTTTAT
>CAYNIN010000098.1:0-6332 GCA_964397395.1 uncultured Faecalibacterium sp. | reverse complement strand
ATTATTGACACTTGCCTTATTCAGATGTTATAATTACAAAGTATAGGTATACCGTGTTTTGCTCACGGAAAAATCTTGGCTTAATGAAAGAAAAAAAGGAGCGATACTATGAAGAAAAAAATCATTGGCTTATTAACAGTCACACTGGTGCTTCTGACAGTCTTTATGAGTTCTTTTGCAGTTTATGCGGCAACAGAACTGAAGATTACGAAACAGCCTGCATCAGTTTCTGCTTTTGCCGGAGAAAAGGTCAAAGTTACCGTTACGGCAAAGGGCGACGGCCTCACTTACAAATGGTATTACAAAAATGACGGACAGAGTAAATATACTCTTATCAAAAACGAAAATGAAAAGACTTATGCAGTTACAATGAAAGAAGCCCTTGACGGCAGAAAAATGTACTGCGTTGTTAAGGATAAGTACGGCAAATCCATCAAAACCGAAGTTGTCAAACTCACATTGAAGGAAAAAGTCAAGATAACAAAACAACCCTCCTCGGTTATCGTACCTGCAGGCACAAAAGCCAAGATTACCGTAAAAGCCACAGGTGACGGACTTACATACAGTTGGTATTACAAGAATAAGGGTCAGAGTAAATACACCCTTATCAAAAATAAAACCGCTGCTACTTATACCGTAACAATGAAAGATGCTATTGACGGCAGAAAAATGTACTGCGTCGTTAAGGATAAGTACGGCAACACCCTTAAGACCGATGTAGTAAAACTCACTGTGGGACAGGTGGCAACAATCACAGAGCAGCCTTCCTCGGTGTCGGCAATTTCGGGCACAAAAGTCAAGTTCACCGTAAAAGCCATAGGTGACGGTCTTACTTATAAATGGTATTACAAGAATAAGGGGCAGAGCAAATACTCCCTTATTGAAAAGAAGAATACCGCAACCTATACCGTAACAATGAAAGACTCTCTTGACGGCAGAAAACTTTACTGCGTAGTCAAGGATAAATACGGCACTTCCGTGAAGACAGAGGTTGTTACTCTTAAATTAGGTAAAACTGCCAAGATTACCGCTCAGCCTGCTTCTGTTGTTGCACAGAAAGGCTCAACTGCCGTTGTAACAATTTCCGCCACAGGTGACGGACTCTCTTACAATTGGTACTATATGAACAAGGGTCAGAGCAAATATACTCTCATTACGAGCAAAAAGGACAAGACCTACACCGTAACAATGAAAGATGCCCTTGACGGTAGAAAAATGTACTGCGTTGTCAAGGATAAGTACGGTACTTCCGTTAAGTCAAAAGTTATAACTCTCACTATGGGAAATCCTGCCGAAATCACAAAGCAGCCTTCTTCCGTAAAGGCTAAGTGCGGCACAAAAGCAAACGTAACCGTTACTGCAAAGGGCGACGGACTCACATACAGTTGGTATTACAGAAATGAGGGCGACAGTAAGTTCACTCTTATTAAAGATAAAAACGACAAGACTTACTCCGTAACTATGAGAGGTGCTCTCAACGGCCGTGAGTTATACTGCGTTGTAAAGGACAAGTACGGCACTTCCGTAAAATCCGACGTTGTCATTCTCTATGCTGAACACGTATACGATAAGGGCACCGTTGCAAAGAGTGCAACATGTAAAGAAAAAGGCGAAAAGGTATATACATGTACCTGCGGTGAAAAGAAAACGGAGTCTATTGCAAAAACTAACCACTCGTTAGGCTCATGGAAAGTTGTCCGTGAATCCACCGTAAATACGGAAGGTCTTGAACGCAGATACTGTAAAAACTGCAGTTACTACAAAGATCGTTCAATTGCAAAACTTCCCGCAAAATATACTATCACTCTTAATCTCGGTGACGGCAGAAAAGAAAAGGTAGGCGTTGCCGAAGACGGTAAGTACACTCTTGAAGTGCCCGAAAAGGTTGGCTACAACTTTGTTTCATGGAAGGATAAGTCGGGCAAAGAATTTGCTTCAAGCGGCACAATTACTGCAAACACAACCGTAACTGCAGTGTGGGAACTTGACGGCACGGATACATTTGCAGAACTTGTTGAGCGTACCGACGCCTCAGTTGATACAATTATCATCACTAAGGATATTACAGTTACAGGTCCTCTTTATATTTCAGGTGAAACAAAGATTTACTCCGACGGCAACTACACTCTTAAGCGTGACCCCAAATATGCAGGAGATATTTTCGTTGTCGGTAAAAACAGAGAAGGCACAATTTCCACCGTTCTCGGTACACAGGCAATTCTTAACCTCGGCGGCGGTAAAGGTACTCTCACCGTTGACGGTAATAAGGACAACCTTAAAACAACCGTTAAGGGCTCGGCAATCTTTGTTGCCGACAGCGGTACTGCCAACATCTATGACGGTACGGCAATTGTTAACCATAAGAAACTCGGTAACGAAAGAGCACTTACTTATACTTCAGTAGCAGGCGAAGGAACTCTTCAGAAAACCGGCGGTGCTGCCGTTGCTATCTTCAGCGGTACAGTTAATATGTACGGCGGTGTTATGAGCAACAACGTTGTTGCAACGGAATACACGATAATTCCCGATGAAACAACGGGCACAGACGTTTATTATGAATATAACGGCTGCGGCGGTTCAGTTTTCAACTACGGTCATTTTAATATGTACGGCGGTGTTATTTCCGATAACGAAGCTCTTCGTGGCGGCGGTATCTACACTGCAAGAATTGTTTACCTTGAAGAAGGTGAAATCTCCCGCAACCTTTCACACACCTACGGCGGTGCTGTTTCATCCTCCTCAAGTTCAAATGCAGACATCCACATCGGTACAAAGGGCGAGAACAAGAAAATACTTATTAAGGACAACCGTTCTATGAGGGCAGGCGGTGCTGTATATTCAAGCACCACAAGTCCCATTATCGTTTACGGTAATGCTGACTTTATCGGCAACAACTCCGATACAAGCGGCGGTGCTCTTTATACTGCAGGTTCCCTTACCGTCAGAGATACCTATTTTGAAGGTAACTTCTGTACTTACAGCGGCGGTGCGATTTACCATCAGTATTCAAACGCTTCCTATGATCCCAGATATTTCACTCTCTCAGACTCTGACTTTGTTGAAAATCACGGCGGTCTCGGCGGTGCTGTTATCCTCAGTGCATCAGATACTGTAAATGAACTCGGCAAGGGTACAATTGCAACAATCGAAAACTGTAACTTTACTAAGAATCAGGCAATCAAGTCCGAATTAAGTGCAGGTAACGGCGGTGCGATTTACGCAACAAGAATGTCAGATGCAACAATCAGCAACTGTACCTTCACGGAAAACTTTGCAAGCGGTAACGCAGGTGCTCTTGCTATTCACAGCGGCTCGAAGATTGACCTCCCCGACTGTACCTTTACTCGCAATACTGCGGCAACGGGCGGCGCTGTGTATGCTTCCTCCGAATCAACTGTAAAGGTAAGCAATGTAACCTTTACCGAAAACAGTGCAGTTCTCACAGAAACCGGCGGTGGCGGTCTCGGCGGTGCAGTTTATGTTTCACTTGCAGAACTTACCTTCAATAATGTTGATATGTACCGTAACAGTGCGGCGTTAAACGGCGGTGCTGTCTGCCAGAGCAATATTGAACTCAATATTGACTCCTCCTGCGAATTTATCGGTAACACAGCAGGCGGTCACGGTGGTGCATTCTATCTCACTTACAGAACTCTTGAAGACGGCACAAAAGACGGTGCGGTTCTCAACGCAGACAGCGTTCTCTTTAAAGATAATACTGCTCAGGCAGGCGGTGCCATCAGTGCACGTACCGCATGTCAGGCAAACCTCAATAAAGTTCAATTGCTGGGCAACAGTGCTACCGGCACAGGTAAAGATGCCAAGGGCGGCGGTGCGATTTACGTAGGCTTCGGCGGCGTAAAACTCACAGACGTAACTGCAACAGACAACACTTCCGAAGACTTCGGCGGTGCCGTTAATTCAGTAAGTTCGGAAGTTGTTGTAACAGGCGGTGAATATACCCATAATATCGCACTCAACGGCGGTGCTTTCAATGCCACCGGCACATCAGAACTTTCATTGACCAACACAAAACTTAATTCAAACGAAGCAAACTATGTTCAGACAGGTTCTTATAACTCATCTCTTGGCGGCGGTGCTATCAACATTTCAGGCGGTACACTCGCTCTTGACACCGTAGTTCTTGACGGCAATAAGTCAGATTATTACGGCGGTGCAGTTCTCGCTTCAAAAACAGCTGTTACCATTAAAAACAGTACCGTTAAAAATTCACAGGGTGCAACGGGTGCAGCTCTTTATTTCAAAAACTGTGCCAACAACACAATTACCGACACTTCAGTTACAGATAACACCTCAACTTCAAACGGTGTTCTTTATGCAAACGGCGGTACCCTTGATATGACAAGAGTTACTGCAACGGGCAATACTGCTTCAAGCGGCGGTGTGATTTTCTTCAGCGGTGTATCAACGGTTGTAAACCTCAATGACAGTGTATGGAGTGATAACTCTGCAAAATCATCAGGCGGTACGGTTTACTTCAAGGATGCAACCTTAAATGTAAACAACTGTCAGATTGCAAACAGTTCCTCAAAACTTGGCGGTGCTTTCTATTCAGAAAAGGGTGCTCTTAATGTTAAGAACACTTCCTTCAAGGATAACTATGCTTCACAGAACGGCGGTGCAATTGATATCGTCGGTACAGTGGCTAATGTTTCAGAAAACACAACTTTCACAAATAACAAAGCAGACGGTCACGGCGGTGCAGTTTATGTAAACTATGTCAAAGCAGTTGCCGCAACAGAAACAACTCCCGCAGTTGAGGCTGCATACGGTAATATCCTTGTTGACGGCGGTATCTTTGACGCTAACTCCGCTATGGCAGGCGGTGCTGTAAGCGTTCGTACCGGCGGCGAAGCAACCTTCAACGGCTCGGTATTTACAGCAAACATCTCTGAAGGTCACGACGGCAAGGCAGACGGTGACGCAGACGGCGGCGGTGCTATCTATGTCGGCTACGGTACAGTTAACCTTAACGGTGTAACTGCAACGGGCAACGAAACGAAAGAAACTCTCTATGTTGAAGAAAGCGAAACCACAGAAGGTACTGAAGGCGAAGAAACTCAAGAGCCCGAAGGCAAACTTTACGGCTTCGGCGGTTTCCTTGACGGTTATCGTGCAAAGGTTTATATCGACGGCGGTACCTATAGCGGTAACAAGGCTCCTTCAGGCGGTGCAGTTTATATGGCAGGCTCAAGCAACGTACTTTCAGTTAAGAATGCAGCCTTCCTTAACAATGAATCTAACTACATCAACAGCGATTACGATAACTCAATGGGCGGCGGTGCTATCAATGCAGTCGGTGCAACCCTTACCGTTAACGATTCAACCTTTGACGGTAACAGTACCAAGTGGTACGGCGGTGCAGTAATTGCATCAAAATCAACCGTAACATTCGATAATGTTGATGTAACCAACAACAGCGGTGCAACGGGTGCGGCATTACTCTTCAAGAACTCTTGCACAACAAACATCGTAAACAGCCATATTTACGAAAACACATCAATCTACAACGGTGTTGTTTATGCAAACGGCGGCACTCTTACCCTGGAAAACGTTAATGCAGAAGACAACAAGGCAGCAAGTGGCGGTGTATTCTATATCAGCGGCGGCAGTACCGTTGCAACACTTAAAAACAGCAGTTTCACAGAAAACACCGCAACAAGCGGCGGTGTGGTTTACCAGGCAAATGCAAAGGTTATTATTGATAACTGTCAGGTAACTGAAAACAGCGCAAAGAACGGCGGTGCCGTATACAGCGAAACAGGTACTCTTGAAGTTTTGGGCTCCAACCTCAGCGAAAACTCTGCAACTTCAAACGGCGGTGCTGTATACGCAAAGACAAACGCAAATGTTGCTCTTAACGATTCACAGATTGAAAATAATACTGCTTCAAACGGCGGTGCCGTATATGTAACGGAAAACACCAATGCAACAATCAATAACACAGAACTTCGAGGCAACTCCGCAGGAAATCACGGCGGTGCCGTTGATGCCGCAGGTTCGGTTGTAACGGCTACGGGCACAACAATCTTTGCAGAAAATACTGCAAAGAATCACGGCGGTGCAGTTTACGTTGTTTACTATGACCCCGTTGGAGAAGGTGCGGAAAGAGTTTTCGGTACATTCAATATGACGGGCGGTACAATTGAAAGCAACTCCGCTCTCGGCGGCGGTGCAGTAAGTATCCGTACAGGTTGTGAGGCAACACTCACAGACACGGTTCTCACGTCTAACAGTGCAGAAGGCTATGCAGGTAACAACGACGGTGACGGCGAAGGCGGCGGTGCAATCTATGTCGGCTTCGGTACAGT
>CAYNIN010000097.1:0-6334 GCA_964397395.1 uncultured Faecalibacterium sp. | reverse complement strand
TTGCCACAAAAAGAATGATACTGTTGCAGTCAGCGGCAGTCTGACGGAGAGGTTACTTGCCTTCCCTGCAGGGAAGGTGGCAGTCGTAAGACTGACGGATGAGTTATCCCCTCACTCCGCAACAACCGATTTAATTTATCGGTGATACCTTTGCTTCTACTCGTGAGCCTGCATTAGTAACCGTCAGTCGCCTGCTTTTATTTCTGCCATAGTGCCTACATCTATGTTCTACTCGCTCATGCCGCTCGGGCACTTACTTTGGCTCCGGGGAGCACCAAAGTAAGCAAAATGCCCCCTTTAGTGCCTTTAAGCCGAACGCAGTGAAGTTTTGAGGAGTAAGGCTCGTTATTTGCTTTTCCTCGGGTTGCCTTATTCTGCCGTGGTTATAAAAAAGAAGGCTTCTGCACTACACTCAAAATTCACAGTTCTACTCGTGTGCTTTGCAACTGCTCGGGAGTTTCACAGCTCTACTTGATTTCACATTCTACACTTGTGGTCGCTACGGCCGTCATATTCCGATAAGTGAGCAATCGTCTAATTTTCAGAGTGCTTTTCAACAGCCGTGTAGTCCGACAGTCGAGAGCCGCTACAGTGTTCTTTTCTTCCACAGACTTCCGCCAGCCTTTGTGCATAGCAAGTCTGACGGATAGGTTACTTGCCTTCCCTTCAGGTTACTTGCCTTCCCTTTAGGGAAGGTGGCAGTCGTAAGACTGACGGATGAGTTTCCCAACCGTTTCCGCAAACTAAAAAAGCGGTAACGGACTTCTCCGCCACCACTTTTTCTCAGCGTTATTCTGCCTTCAGCCTTCTGCATTTAAAAAATCTTTTCTATCTCCTCAAAACCTTTGACAACATAATCCGTCCTTATCCCCTCAGGCAGAGGAAGACCTTTGGGATTAAACCACACCGAGTCGATACCTGCGTTCATTGCACCCTTTATGTCGGAGGAAAGGGAGTCGCCGACGAGGATAATCCTGCTCTTGTCTTTTTCGGCTATATCTTCAAAAACTTTGTCGAAAAATTCTTTCCTGGGCTTCTGATAACCGATAGAGTCGGAAATGAAAACCTCGGTGATATAGGGGAGAAGTTCGCTTTTTTTGAGCCTTGGCTCCTGTACCCACTGTGTGCCGTTGGTCACAAGATACAGGTCATATCCCTTTTCTTTAAGACGTCGGCAAAGGTCTGTTGCACCTTCAAGGGTGCTTACGCCGCCTGAAAGGTACGTCATATATTTATTGTTGACTTCAAGGGCATCGTAGCCGTCCTCAACCTGAAGATGCTCAAAGAAAAGGCGGAACCTTGTTTTCTTGATATCCTCTTTCTGAATTTCGCCCTTTTCATACCGTTTCCACAGTCCGTCATTTATCTGCGAATAGCAGTTGCAGTTTTCGTCGGAAACGGGTACACCGTATTCCTCCATTACCTTTATAAGCGCTCTTTTTTCGTCACCGTGAAAATCAAGGAGGGTATCGTCGGCATCAAAAAGTATCGTGGTATATTTTTTCATTGCGTCACTTCCTTTGTACAGATATTTTACTAAAAAGGAAAAGTGCTGTCAATGATATAAAAGAAAGATAAAATTATTAAATTCATCTTAAAACTATTTACTTTTTTATTTCTTGTGATAAAATATACTTTGAATAACTTTGTACTTCTTCATCTTTAAAGAAAGGGGATAATTATGACAGATACGTTCAACCAGGGCATTGCTCCCGGCGGTTTAAGAGAAAAAAGTGAAATCAAACTTCTTGTGTGCTATCTTCTCAAATCCCTCAAGAAGCCTCTTACAAGAACGCAGATAAATGAAATTTTAAGCGAGTATGAAATCGCAAACTACTTTGAAATAAACGGCGCAATCAGCGAACTTATTGTCGGCGGTCAGGTGGTAAGCGAACTTTCAGGCGGTGACGAACTTATATCCATCACCTCAAAGGCGGTTATTGACGTTGCCAACATTGAAAGATCATTACCCCGTTCCGTAAGGGAAAAGAGTATGGCGGCGGCGCTGAAAATTCTTTCACGTGAGAGAATTATCAAGGAAAGCAAAGTTGACGTAACACCCCTTGAGCACGGCTACCACGTAACCCTCACCGTTGCCGATATGGGTACGGAACTTTTAAAGGTAACGGTTTATGTGACGGATAAGGCACAGATTGAAACGGTGAAAAAGAATTTCTTTGACAACGCAGTTACGGTATATTCAAACATAATTTCATCTCTTACCGTTGAATAAACGGTGTATACCGTCACCTTAAAGAAAGGTTTAAAGAAAGGAATTTATAATGAAAAAGTTTCTGGCATTTTTTACGGCTACACTTCTTCTTTTCGGCGGAGTGTTCTATATCTATTGGCAGTATATCAGACAGTCCGACTGCGTGGTGTTCGTTCAGTCCTTCGGTCACGGTGTGATTACCACCGACAATACCGACGTCAGCGGTACTGACGAGGAGTACAGAGTCAGATGTAAAAACGGCGAAACCCTGACTCTTAAAATCAACCCCGAAAGAACGGACTCCTCTTACTATGACCTGAAAAAACTCGTAATCAACGGTGAAAATGTAACAGATCAGGTAAGTATGCTGGAATACAAAACCAAGGTTACGAAAAAGATGAATATTCTCGTCTATTTCAAAAAGGGCGAAAGACCCGAGTCTTACGAAACGGAAAGCGTTACCGCCGATGTAAACAAACCGACAATCGACAGATACGCCGACAACAAATATATCGGCTCTTATGCCGCCTATGACGTTGAGGATCCCTGCATTTTTTATGACGGGGCAAGTGAAACCTATTACTGCTTCGGATCGGATAACGTTGTTGTGAAGTCAACGGATATGGTTAACTGGACAAGCAGAAGCACATATTTTGCTTCTCCCGAAGAAGCGGACAGCAACACCGTTATGGATTTTTCCGCCTTCCCCAGCGTTGAGAAGTGGGCGAAGGAGCACGGCTACGGCAGTGACCTTGCCTATTCCGACAAAAACGAAGACAGAACTCCTCTTTCTCCCGAAATAGTGAAAGTTGACGGTATGTATTATCTTTATTTCTCACTTTCCAAAACAGAAGACGCCAACGAGTCGGCAATTTTCTGCGTAAAGACAAAGGATCTGGAAAACAGTCTTTTAACGAAAGAGTGGGAAGACGGGGGACTTGTTATAAGCACCTGCGGAAGACATGCGGGTAACGAAATCGTAACCGACGAAGACGGCGAAAAGACCAAACGCTCCGTTACGGCACACTATGACGGTGCCAACGCAGTACACCCCTCAATTCTTGATACGGATAACGGTCTGTTTATGGTTTACGGCGGATATTACGGAAGAAAAGAAATCAGCGGCGAACTTTATCTTGTGGAACTGAGCCGTTCAACAGGTCTTCTCAAAGCAGGAAGCAGTTACAATAACGGCGAAACCGTTTCCACCCTTCACGGCTCGTCGAATTTCCGAACGGGTACTCTCATCTGTTATCCCGGCAGAATACCCTCATTGGAAAAAACCGACGGCAGTCTTGTAAGCGGCGGCGACATCGTCTATAACAGCGACACAGGCTATTACTACCTCTTTGTCACTTACGGCACGGCAGAGAACAACTATAATGTGAGAGTGGCAAGAGCAAAGGTTCCCGAGGGGCCCTACCTTGACAGTACGGGTGAAAACCTTTCGGAGTATTCTTCTTCGGCAACGAACAATCAGTACACAAAGGGTCTTATGCTTACGGGCGGTTACAGTTTCCTTTCAAGCAGCAGCGGCGGCACTCTTTACAGTGACATCGGACGTGCCTCAATCGGCTCGTCTTCCGTAATCAAAACTTCTGACGACGGCTGGTTTATGGCTTCACAGTCGGGGCTTTACTATAAACTCGGCAGTGAAATCACAACGGGAGCAACTCTTGCAAGAGAGAACGAACTCAACGTTCAGGCAGAGCCTTGCCTTGAAGTGAGAGAACTCACCTGGAGCACAGAGGGCTGGCCTATGGCTTCTCCCGAAGTGTATGCAGGTACACCTGCCTCGGCAAAGATTAAAAAGAGCAATCTTTACGGCAATTGGGACGTGGTAATTTTCGACAAAGGCGCCGATGCAAAGGACTACAATGCCGTTGCAAGAAGCACCTCCGAATGCGTTACCATTCTTGAAAAAGCAACAATCACCCGTAAAGATATTTCATCGTCACGCAAACTCGGCACTCAGGGCGTACTGACCAAGGCAGACGGCTATTACACCGTAACGATAGACTCGGTAGTTTACTCAATTTACCCGTCAATTCAGTGGGATTGGGAACTGAATAAGGGCAGTGTCGTCTTCACGGGTATCGGCTCTGACGGAAGCACAATCTGGGGCAAAAAGAGTTTCTCCGACACCTTGGGCATTTACACCGACGCACTTTACTACGTGCTCGAAATGTGCGACGACACGGTGAAAGCAAAATACGAAAAGAAAATTGCAAAGATAAGTTCCAACCCCTCACAGTCGGATATTGACACAATGACAGGGGATATTGTGGAGATACTGACAAAGAGCGAAGAATAAATGTAAAATGACCCCTTCGACGGCTACGCCGCCACCTCCCGCTTTCAAGGGAGGCAAGAAAGCGGTTGATTGATTATAATTGTGGCGGTAGCGGAGAAATCCGTTGCCGCCTTTTTTATGGCATCACGCTCTTTTTTAATACATTTTTTATAAATGTATCGTTGACAAATATATTGTATATATATATAATAAAATTGAAATTAGGAGAAAGAGGTGGGTCCGGTGCAGAAGTGAAGTCTGATTGTTTGGTTGTTTTTAATTTAATATTATTATATGAAGAAGAATAAATATATGAAAAAATTGTTATCGTTTATTTTTGCATTTGTTTTTGTTGCATTGGTGCCTATTCAGTTTAGCAGTTGATTCAGTTAACCATCAATTTGATGTCCTTTTCCTTATATTCACCTTGGATGACTTGGGAAAACGCGAATACAAATTCATTTGCAAGATATACGCAATATACAAACAGTTCGGGGGAAATTGTCAGTGATTGGTCAGACGAAGATCCGACGATAGAAAGTGACGGAGCTTTTTACGAATGGAATACACCCGGCTTACATATAGCACCTCTTTCAGATGCAAATTTATTCTGTCAAATTTGGGCTACTTTAATGGTACAGAATTATGGTAATTATACACAGTATTTAACGGTATATTCAAGATATGCACATAAAAAATTATCACTCAATTTTTCTTTTTCCATTTCACCTGCAGAAAAAGGAGTTGACTTGGGTGCAGATTTTGTACCCGGTATACAGGTTGCATACTATCCGCATTATTTTACATGGGATTTCGCAACTGTTGCAAGACAAGCAGGAGAGTATTAAATGTTAACCTATACTTAAAAATTAAATAATGCTTTTATTTGAAAGTAGGTATGCAATATGAAAATAAAAAAACTTATTTTCACCATTCCGGTTAATGCTTTCATTGCCATAACATACCCAGCAATACTATCAATTTCAAGATCTGGCTCTTCTTTAAAAGGAGTCACTAAATCTACTATAATGTTTTTGATTTTATTCAACATATTCCTGCTTCTTTATCATTTTATTTCAAAGAAGAAACCCAAAGTAAAGGTTCTCTTAACGGGTACAAAAATTGTTGCCGTCGCATTGTCGGTAATTTATATTGTTGCTGTTTTATTTGTTCCGTTAAGCAGTCCTTTCAGTGTACTTTCTTTATCTTTAAAACTCCGTAATCCTGAAACTGAGGTGCGTTCGGTTTGCAGTGAGGATTTGGGCGATAACAGATATCTTGAAGTGATTGAATCAGACGGTATATACGAATGTTTTATAGTCAGGAAAAAAATGTTTGCCTTTTGTCATGACATTCGTGGACATAATTATAATTGGGATAACAGCGATATTAACTCGCACACACCGGGTCTTACAGATGATGTGCCTAAATTTTTAAAACACGATAAAGATTCAATAATTATTTATTCAGCTTTAAGTGATGATGTTGATAAAGCATATATAGACGGAAAAGAAATGAGCGTTGTAACTGACGGAACAATAAGACTTGCATATTACATTATTGAAGGTGCATCCATAGATCCGACGAATAGGTACGTTTTAACAAAGGAAAACAAAAACGGTGAGGTTATTTTTCTCACGAAAATGTAGTAACAAAAACAAGGGGGCGGTTCGCATAGAATATGTAATCGCTCCCTGCGTTTCAATTTTTTCTTTTTTTCTGTAAAATCACTTGACAACGGCAATAATATATGATAAGATAACTGAGCAAAAACGGAGAGATACCGAAGTGGTCATAACGGAACGGTCTTGAAAACCGTCGTACGTCCT
>CAYNIN010000096.1:0-6469 GCA_964397395.1 uncultured Faecalibacterium sp. | reverse complement strand
TTAAAAGTTCAGACATAACACTTTACCTCTTAACTGTTTGTTGCACCCTGATTGTTCATATCAAAGCGGTAAATTTCCTGCTTTTCAATGTCAACGTTCTGCACCATAATGGGCGGTATGCCTGCATTGGCGGAAAGCGTTGTCACAAGAGCCTTTGCAAAAGGGAAAAGTTCCTTGAAAGTTTCAACGTGAATAAATTCCTTTTCAACGGCATTGGTCACAAGAAACACGCCGTGTACCGTAACTTTCACATTAAGCACATCGGGATTTTCCTTATCGAAAACCTCAACACCCATAACTGCCTCACATATGCCGTTCTTTGCATACTTCACGTTATGTGAAACCTTGTTGCTGAGTTTAAGTTGCACCTTGCCTTTAATATCGTTGTGAAATACTATTTCGCTTACCTTGTAAGCCTGCATTTTTACATTTGCCATTTTATTTACCTCCGACAAAGAAAATTATGAATGCTATATATTCTCTTATATAATTTTTTATTTTTTTACTTTTTGGTGAGGGTGCCGCAACGGTAGAGCACAAAAGGCCGTATTTTTTTGCAATAAGTCTTGCCCTTAAAAGATGAAACTCACTTGAAAGGAGTGAAACTTTAACATCTTCACCCGTCTGTGCCATAAGTTTTTTTGCATTGATAAAGTTTTCAACGGTGGTTGTTGACTTATCTTCAAGAATAATTCTATCTTTATCAATACCCTTTGAAGTCAGTATTTCAAAGATAGCCTGCGCCTCGCTTTTGGTCTGGTCTTTGTGGACTATGCCGCCGCAGGCAATCGCCTTTATATTTTCATTTTCTTTAAGGTACTCTGCCGCTTTTTCAGAGCGCATTATGAGAGTGTCTTCCGCCGTGTCCCCTCTCACCCTGCAGCCCAGAATGAGCATCACATCTTCTTTTCCCTGTGCCGTACCCTTGCTTTCTTTCGCTTCAAAAAAGATAAAAAGCACAACAGATAAAAGAAAAAGAGCCAAAACTATACTTAAAATTATATCCATAATACCACCTGACGACAATATTTACATTAAGTATAGCATAAAATATATAAAAGTTAAAGTGTTTTTTTATGAAAGGAGAAAGGTTTATTTATGTGCGGAATTATCGGCTACACAGGTAAAAATTTTGCCGTACCCTATCTTATAAGAGGTCTTGAAAAACTTGAGTACAGAGGTTACGATTCCTCGGGTATTGCTCTTTGGGAAAACGGCGGAGTAAGGCTCATTAAAGCCTCGGGAAAACTCTCCTGCCTTAAAGAGAAAACCTCTCGTACCGACTCCTCCGCCCTTTGCGGTATCGGTCACACAAGATGGGCAACCCACGGAAAACCCGACGAAACCAACGCCCACCCCCATAAAAGTTCAGGCGGAGTTTTCACCCTTGTACACAACGGAATTATCGAAAATTATCTTCCGCTTAAAAAGGAACTCATAAGTGAAGGCTTTTCATTTTACTCGGAAACGGACACGGAAATTATCGCAAATCTGCTTGAAAAACTTTATGAGGGTGACATCTTTTCCGCCCTTAAAAATACCGCCAAAATCCTTGAAGGTTCCTTCGCTCTTTCTGTGCTTTGCAAAGATTATCCCGATAAAATCTTTGCCCTGAAAAAAGGCAGTCCTCTCCTTGTGGCAGAATCGCCGTCGGGAAGTTTTGCCGCCTCCGACGTAACGGCAATACTCGAATACACCGACGAAGTCTATACCCTTTATGAAGATGAAATCTGTATTCTGACTGCATCGGGTGTTTCCTTTTACGACTTTGAGGGCAAAGAGAAGAAAAAAGAAAAGGAAAAAATTACCTGGACACCCGAGCAGGCAGAAAAAGAAGGCTATGAACATTTTATGCTCAAAGAAATTTATCAGCAGCCCGACGCCGTCAGAAATACTTTCAATTCCCTTGTGAAAGACGGTCTGCTTTTCACCGATATGCCGCAACTCCGTCAGCTTATAGAATATATCGACAACATCTGCTTTATCGGTTGCGGCTCTGCTTACCACGCAGGAGTTTTTGCCAAAGATTTGACAGAAAGGCTCTGCCGCTTACCCTGCCGTGCGGAAATTGCAAGCGAATACCGCTACGGCTCTGTGCCCACAGACGAAAAGACCCTCTGCATTTTTATAAGCCAGAGCGGTGAAACGGCGGACACCATTGCCGCCCTTTTAAAAGCCAAGGAAAAAAAGGCGAAAATCCTTTCCGTTGTCAACGTCGTCGGCTCTACCCTTGCAAGAGAAAGCGACCTTGTCCTTTATACAAAAACAGGTCCCGAAATTGCCGTTGCCACAACAAAGGCATATACGGCTCAACTTCTCACCCTTTCGCTGACAGCACTGCTCGTTGCCCAAGTGAAAAATACCCTTTCGGAAAAGGAAATCGGACTGCTTCGTGACGAACTCGGCGCCTTGCCCGAACTTCTTTCTCATATACTTTCCGCCTTTCCCGAAAAAATCAGACAAGAGGCAGACCTGTTCAGAAACAAAAACGACGGCTATTTTATCGGCAGAGGTACGGATTACTCCGCCGCCCTTGAGGGCTCACTTAAAATGAAAGAAATCAGTTATATTCACACCGAGGCGTACCCTGCAGGCGAACTCAAACACGGCACAATTTCCCTTATTGAAAAAGGTACACCCGTTGTCGCTTTGTGTTTTCAGGAAAAACTTGCAGGCAAAATGCTTTCTGGCATTAAAGAGGTACGGGCGAGGGGCGGAGAAGTTCTTGTCATTACCAAAGAAAAATTAAGGGACACCTTCTCTTCGGAAGACCGTCTTCTTGTGCTTCCCGACAACAGCGACCTTTTTTCTCCTTTGAGTGCAATTTGTGCTTTGCAACTTCTCGGCTACTATACCGCACTGACAAAAGGCTGTGACATTGACAAACCCCGCAATCTTGCAAAATCCGTTACGGTAGAATAAAATTAAATGTCTAATCCCTGTAAAAATTGTGTTAACTGTGTTGAATTTTCAATTGTTATGAGGTATAATTTTGATGAATTATTATATTTAACGCAAAAATACAAGGAGTGAAAAAATTCTATGGCAAATGTTACTTTTGCGACCGAAGCAAACGGTTATAACCGTGAAGAAGTTGACAAGTATATTGACATGCTTCAGCAGGAATACAGCAACGCTGTTGCCTGGGGCGAAGAAAACGAAGCAAAATTCGAATCTCTTAAAAAAAGTATGCAGGAACTTGGCATTTACTTTACCATTGAAGAAAATAACCAGAGTGAAGTTATCGAAAAAGTTTTTGCGGAATTGAGCAAAACTGTTGCTAAAATAAAAATTGACGCTGACCAGAGAGCAAACGAAATAATCGAAGCCGCTCACGAAAAGTCAAAAGGTATTGTCCGTCAGGCAATGGAAAACTCCGTTGAAATCAGAACGGAAAACACAAATATTATGCAGAATCTCAAGAATGTGAGCGATATGATTAACGACATTCTTGCAAAAAATGCATTCTGATTAAAACCCTAAACCCCACCTCACAACAAAGGATGTGATATAAATGGCAGGATACCGTCCTAAAAGCCTTGATGAACTCAACAGCATGTATGACAAAACCCTTGCTGCCGAAAAAGCCATCAAAAAAGGAACTTCCCTTCTTGAAAGTGACGATTTTTCCTTACCGACTGAAAAGGAAATCGATGCAATAAAACAAAAAGAGCAGGAACTTAAAAGTGCTCTCGAAACCGCCTATAACGCAGAAGTTTCTCCCGTTTCAGAGGAGTCCTCACCCGAAGAACCCTTTCAGAAACCCGAAATCACCCATGTAACCGAGCCTGTTTTCGTGCCTGTGGAAAGCATGGAAGAAGCATACCGAGAAGAAACTGAAACTGCAGAGGCAGAGCCGACCCCCGAAGAACAACCGCCGGCAGAACCTCCCGTCGCCGAAACTTCTCACAGTTCTTTCCGTTCGGATCTTATGAACGATTATATGAAAATCATGAGTGACGAAGATGATGACGATGAGGAAGTTCCCGCTGAAAAAAAGAAACTTTCCCGCAAGGAAAAGAAAAAACTGAAAAGGCAAAGCGAAAGAGCAAAGGCTGAAGCCGAAGCCGAAGAAGCCGCAGAAGAAACAAAGGATATTTCTCTTGCAGAACCCGAAGCAGAAGCAGAGCCTTTAACCGAAGAAATGCCCGAAGAATACTTTGAGACGGAAGAAAACCCGATAAAATCCGATGATTACGAAGACATTGTCAGCAACACGGAAGATGACCTTTCTCTTGAAGTGAACGACGAATTTGACTTCCCCGAAAATTACCAACCCGAGTGGATGGAAGAAAAAGAAGAAGAACCCGTTGCAGAAACAAAAGCCCGGCCTGCTTTGACCGTGCTTAAAGGTATTTTGAGCGTTGTTGTCATTCTCGCTGTTGCCCTTGCAAGTTTTGCAACAACATTCAAGTGCATTTTCTCCGTCAATACGGGCAAAGCCTTCGCCGACAGTTACTACGCTTTCACTGCAAAGAAAGATTACGAATTTGCCAATATTCTTGAAGGCGACTTTATCATCACCGAAAAAGTTTATGCAGAAGACGGTGACGTTTTCGCATATATCAACTATGTTGACAAAACCTTTGAATTTGCAAAGCGTACAAAGAGCATAACAAATGACGACGAGGTTATCATCGTTGCCGAAAACAATGACGAGAGAGTTCTCGTTTCCAGAGATGACAGCCGTGGTGTTTTATATGCAACTTATACGGGCATCGGCACATACATCAGTTTCTTAAGCGACTATTATATTTTCGTTATGGTTGCAGCCGCTACCGTTGCCCTTGGTGCAAGTCTTGTAATTATTTTAAGTTCCAAGACTAAAAAAGACAAAAAGCAAAGCAGTGAAAAAGACAGCCGTGAGTCCTCTTCCGATGTTTTCGACGAAGAAAATATTTTCGCTGATATTAACTGAGCAATAAAATAAATCATATTTCCCCCCGAGTATCGCCAAAGATGCTCGGGGATTTTTGTAATATAACAAGGTTGAGTGGCTCCCCACCGCAATTTTCGATTTTTTGTCGGGTCGTTTTTCTGCTTTTATTATTCTAATTAGAACATACTGTTAACAATGTTATGGAATGTTCAATTTTATCAGCGGTCTGTATTTTTTATTTGACAATAATATTTCAAAGTGATAAAATTATTTAGTAAATATTTCATTTTTCAAATTTTTATCAACAAGAAAGGGAACCTTTAAAGTTTCGGTGATTATTATGTCAGATAAGAAAAATGTCCTTCTTATAGTTAACCCCTGCGCAGGCAGAACAAAATCAAGAGCAGCAACTTTTGATATTGTTGACAAATTTTCTTCCAACGATTACAATTTCACGGTACGCACAACCACTTGTCAGGGTGATGCAACCAATATCGTAAAAAAAGAACTCAACGGTCACGATTTAGTTGTATGTTGCGGCGGCGACGGTACTCTCAATGAAACCGTTAACGGCGTTATGGATATGCCCAGACGCACCCCCATCGGCTACATACCCACCGGCACAACTAACGACCTTGCTTCAACTCTCGGCATTCCGGGTGACATTTCCGAAGCCACCAACCTCATTATGAGCGGTGCTACGAACGATTACGACATCGGTCTTTTCAACAACAGATACTACACTTACGTTGCCTCTTTCGGCGCTTTTTCAAGGGCTTCTTATGCAACAAGTCAAAAACTCAAAAACAAGTTCGGTCATGCGGCGTACATTGCTGCTGCCGTACCCGAGGTCGCCAATATCCGCAACTATAAAATGAGAATTGAACACGATGAAGGTGTTCTTGACGGCGAGTTCCTTTTCGGCGCTATGTCAAACTCCACTTCCGTGGGCGGTTTCTTCAAATTCAAAAAGGAAGACGTTAAACTCAACGACGGTAAATTTGAAGTTCTTCTTGTAAGAAAAATGCCCATCAACATTCCCAACATTCTCTCTATTCTCAAGAAAGTCCGTCATCAGCAGTATGACAACAAAAACATTATTTTCCTTCGCACAAGCAAACTTAAAATCACTTGTGACCAGGATGTTGACTGGACAGTTGACGGCGAATACGCAGGTGCTCACCGTGATGTGAGAATTAACGTTCTTGAAAGAGCCATTGACATCTGTTCACCTGAAAATCCCCTTTTCCTCAAGCATGAAATCAAGCCCGTCGAAGTCGACGAGGACGATGACCGCAAAGAGAGAAAATACTTCAAGCGCAAAAGGGCGAAAGAAGTTGTTGAGGAAATCAAAGAGGAGATTGAAGAACTCGCAGAGGATATTGCAGAGGAAATCGCAGAAGCGATTGACTAAGCTTTATAAAATAAGGAACTGCCACGATAAAAGCGGCAGTTCTTTTTATGTTATGATTTTGTTTTTTCTCGCACGGGCGGTTAGACTTCGGCTCGGGTGGCTACAAGGTGTAACCGTCAGTCGACTGCTTTTATTTCTGCCGTGGTTGAAACATCTATGTTCTACTCGCTCATGCC
>CAYNIN010000095.1:0-6493 GCA_964397395.1 uncultured Faecalibacterium sp. | reverse complement strand
TTCACAGTTCTACTCGTGTGCTTTTCAACTGCTCGGGAGTTTCACAGCTCTACTTACTTTTTTGTTCTACAAATAGGGTCGCTACGGCCGTCATATTCCGATAAGTGAGCAATCGTCTAATTTTCAGAGTGCTTTTCAACAGCCGTGTAGTCCGACAGTCGAGAGCCGCTACAGAGTTCCTTTCTTCCACAGACTTCCGCCAGCCTTTGTGCATAGCAAGTCTGACGGGGAGGTTACTTGCCTTCCCTGCAGGTTATTCCCCTGTTAGGGGAAATGTCTGCATAGCAGACAAAAGGGTTCCCGTTTTCGGAGAAAAAGGTGGCAGTCGCAGACTGACGGATGAGTTTTCCCCACCGTTTCAACCCACTTAAATAGTGGCTCCTTTCTTGCCTCGCCTGAAAGGAGTTTTAAATTGCGTCAAAATAAGCCTCGCCTGAAAGGAGAGGTGGCAGCCGCAGGCTGACGGAGAGGTTACTTGCCTTCCCTTTAGGCAATGTCATTAACTTAAGGATTTGTTACCGTAGGGACACGGCGTGCCGTGTCCGCAAAACTGCACCCGCGTTAAATTAAAATCGTAGGGACCGGCGTCCCCGACGGTCCGTTTTAACCCAATAAAAACGACAACTCACTTCCCCTCCTCTGCCCGCCCAACTCCGCAGACACCCACGAAAAAAAGCAGCCGCAGGTTTGCCTGCGACCGCTATTCTGCATTTAATTTTCCTATACTATATTATATACGCATCACTGACCGAACATTGCAAGTAAGAAACCTGCGGCAACAGCCGAGCCGATAACACCTGCAACGTTGGGACCCATAGCGTGCATAAGAAGGAAGTTTGTGGGGTTGTACTTTCTGCCTTCGTTCTGGGAAACACGGGCTGCCATGGGAACGGCGGAAACACCTGCGGAGCCGATAAGAGGGTTAACCTTACCGCCGGTGATAACATAGAGAAGTTTGCCAAGAAGTACGCCGCCTGCCGTTGAGAAGCAGAATGCCGTAAGACCGAGAACAACAATCTTCAAAGTGCTTGCCGTAAGGAAGGTTGCACCGTTTGTCGTTGCGCCAACGGTAAGACCGAGCATAATCGTAACGATGTTCATAAGTGCATTCTGTGCAGTATCTGAAAGTCTTTCAACAACACCGCACTCTTTGAAGAGGTTACCGAGCATAAGGAAACCTAAAAGAGGTGCAACGTCGGGAAGAATGAATGCACAGATAATGAGAACAATTACGGGGAAAACAACCTTTTCAACCTTGCTGGGCTTGCGAAGTTGCTTCATTTCAACCTTGCGTTCTTTTTCAGTTGTAAGAAGTTTCATAATGGGAGGCTGAATGAAGGGAATGAGTGCCATATAGGAATATGCGGCAACGGCAATTGCACCTAAAAGATGGGGAGCAAGTTTACCCGTAAGGAAAATAGCCGTGGGGCCGTCGGCACCGCCGATGATTGCGATTGAAGCCGCCTCCTGAGGAGTGAAGCCGAGTACAATTGCAATAATAAAGGCAACGTAAATACCAAGCTGAGCCGCCGCACCTAAAAGAAGCGAAACGGGATTTGAAAGAAGAGGACCGAAGTCGGTCATACAACCAACGCCGAGGAAGATAAGACAAGGGAAAATACTCGATTTAACGCCTGCGTATATAAGACGGAGAACACCCGAGTCGTACCAGTGAGCACCCTCAACTATATTTGATGTATCCATAAGACCCGTGGGGTCGTCCATAAGACCTGCACCGGGAAGGTTTGCAAGAAGAATACCGAATGCTATGGGAACAAGAAGCAAAGGTTCGCACTTTTTTGCAATTGCAAAATAGAGAAGAACGCATGCCACAAGAATCATTACAAGATTCTGCCAGAGGAACGTGCCGTCTGCAAAAAGAGCGGCAACACCTGAAGATTCCCAAAGTCCGATAAGAACATTTTTAATCATTTCCATTTGAGAAAAAACTCCTTTCGATTATTTAACTTCGGGTAAGATTAAAGAACTGCAAGAACATCGTCTGTGTTAACCGTTGAGCCCTTTGAAACGAGAATCTGCTTAACCACGCCGTCACAGGGAGCAACGATGTCGTTTTCCATTTTCATTGCTTCAAGCACCATAAGTACGTCACCTGCTTTAACTGCAGAGCCCACGGCGGCAACCACATTAAGAATTGTGCCCGGCATGGGTGAAATAACCTTTGTACCGTCTGCGGCAGGTGCTGCTGCAACGGGAGCAGGTGCTGCGGCAGGTGCGGGAGCAGGTGCTACGGCAGGAACTGCAACGGGAGCGGCTGCTTCTGTTACGCTGAGAAGAACAGCGTCTGATTCCGTCACTTCAACCTCGTAATTTTTTCCGTTTAATGTAACTACGTATTTCATTATTTTTCATCCTCCATCAATCTTATTGATTTGAAACTGAGTCTGTTAAGGGGTATGCCGCTTTTGTCTGAAACGATAGCCATAATAACGGCGGCGGTTTTCTCATCAGTTTCGATAAGTTCAAGTTCGCCCTGATTCATACCCTCAGGCATGGGAACGGCGACGGGAACTGCTGCGCTGTCTGCCGTTTCAGCGACAGGTTTGTTTTTATTTGCAGTTGTTTCAATTGTTCTGATTGCCTTTGAAATAAGAATAATAAGGCAGGCAATAAAAGCAAGAACTATAACAACCGTTAAAAGACCTATAAGGGAAACGAGAAGAGTTTCGCCGATAGGCATTTTCATATTAGAAGCTATATTTTCTAAAAATGACATTCTGTTACCTCCTGAAAGTTTTTTGCGGTATCTGCATCAAAGTAAATTCACAGGCTATCTTGCACGATAGCCTGTTATATATTATTTGTCTTTCTTTTCGGGAATGTTGTTAAGTGTGTTTACAACCAGAACAACAACGGCCGTAACAACAAATATACCCAACATACCCTTGCCCATATAAGGCAGTGAACTTAAGAAATATTCTAAATTGATACCCATAAATTTTCCTCCTTATTTTGCTAAAAATGCAAGGATGAGACCGCCTGCGATAACCGAAGCGATCTGACCGGAAACGTTAACACCGATTGAATGCATAAGAAGGAAGTTCTGATTGTCTTCTTCAAGACCCAGCTTATGCACAACACGGGCGGACATGGGGAATGCGGAAATACCGGCAGCACCAATCATAGGATTGACTTTGTTCTTTGTGAAAAGATTCATAAGTTTAGCAAGCATAATACCGCCGAAGGTATCAACAACGAAAGCAACAAGACCAAGACCCATAATGAGAAGTGTTTCTACTCTGAGAAATTCTTCTGCGGTCATACGGGAAGCGATTGTGATACCCAGGAAGATTGTAATAAGGTTTGCAAGAACATTCTGGGCTGTTTCGGAAAGAGAGTTGAGAACACCGCACTCACGGATAAGGTTACCGAACATAAGGAAACCGATGAGAGCAACGGCGTCGGGAGCAACAAGACCAACAATAGCCGTAATGATAATGGGGAAAAGAATCTTTGTTCTCTTTGAAACTTTTTTGCTCTTGTTGACCATACGGATTTTTCTTTCTGCCTTTGTTGTGCAGAGTTTGATAATGGGAGGCTGAACAATGGGAACGAGAGCCATATAGGAATATGCCGCTACCATAATTGCCGCCGTATAGTTGGAATCCAGCATATTTGCAACGAAAATTGACGTGGGGCCGTCTGCGGCACCGATGATTGCAATTGAAGCGGCATCGTTGATTTCAAAGCCGAAAAGCGAAGCCATGCAAAGAGTAAAGAAAATACCGAACTGAGCCGCCGCACCGAAGAACATAAGTTTCGGATTTGCAAGAAGGGGTTCAAAGTCAATCATCGCACCGATACCGATGAAAAGAATCAAGGGGAAAAGTTCGTGCTGATTTATACCGATTTCAAAAAGGTGTTCGATAACTGCTGCCGCACCCGAGTTGGGCAAGTTTACGAGAATTGCACCAAAACCCATAGGAAGAAGAAGGGTGGGCTCCATATTTTTGGAGATTGCAAGATAAACGAGCACGCCGCCGATAATCCACATAATGACCTGCGGCCAGGTAAGAGTCAAGAGATTTTCATATAAAACTTCCATCTTTTTTACCTCCGGGATTAAAGAACGGCAAGAACATCGTCTGTGTTAACCGTTGAGCCCTTTGAAACGAGAATCTGCTTAACCACGCCGTCGCAGGGAGCAACGATGTCGTTTTCCATCTTCATTGCTTCAAGCACCATAAGTACATCGCCTGCTTTAACTGCAGAACCGACGGCGGCGGTAACGCTGAGAATTGTGCCTGGCATGGGTGAAATAACCTTTGTACCGTCTGCGGCAGGTGCTGCTGCAACGGGTGCAGGTGCTTCGGCAGGAGTTGCCGCAACGGGTGAGGGCAGAGTGTTTACAACCACTGCTTCACACTCTTCAACCTCTACCTCATAATTTTTTCCGTTTAATGTAACTACGTATTTCATTTATTTTTAATCCTCCATCAGTTTAATCGACTTGAAACTGAGTCTGTTAAGGGGTATGCCGCTTTTATCCGAAACAATTGCCATAACAATTGCGGCTGTTTTTTCGTCCGTACCGATAAGTTCAAGTGTACCCTGACTTGCATTTGCAGAAGAAAGGAGTTCGGGTGCCTTCTGAACGGGAAGTTCGGGGGCGGCGGAAGTTTTTTTATTGCTTGCTCTCTTTGCAATGAAAGAGTAAACTACAGCAAGAACAAAAACTACAGCAAGAGCAAAAGCAGGAGAAGTAAACAGTGCAGGGTCAACTGACAACAATACTAAATTCATTTTTAATGCTCCTTATACTTCCTTTATGGTATACTTGAAAGTATTTCTCTCTTTTTCGTCACGCTTATCAAAGAAAGCTTCTGCCTGCGTGGGAAATGCGATATAGGAAAGAACGTCTTCTTCGCTCTTTGCCTTTGAGCCGATTTCTTCCTTTGCTTTTTCCATATAGGGTTCAAGAGTATCGGCAAAACGGCAGGTTACGGGCTCTTCGTCACCGAGGATTTTTTTTGCAAGTTCAGCGTTAACTTCACCCGGAGCCTTACCGTAAGAGCCCAGGAAGTAGTTCTTGATTTCCTTTGAAACGTTCTTGTATCTTTCGCCTGCAAGAACATTCTGTGTAGCCTGAACACCAACCATCTGACTCATGGGAGTTACGAGAGGAGGATAGCCCAGGTCTTCACGTACTCTGGGTACTTCGAGAAGAACTTCTTCGAACTTGTCAAGTTTACCTGCGGCAGTAAGTTGAGCAACAAGGTTTGAAAGCATACCGCCGGGCACCTGATAAACGAGAGCGTCGGTGTCTGTTGCAAGAACAACGGGGTTGAGAAGTCCGCTTTCAAGAGCCTTTGCTCTTACGGGCTTGAAGAAGTCGTTGATTTTCTTGAGTGATTCCATCTTCACGTCAACGTCATAGCCCTGCTGTTTGAGAGAGTAAACGAGAGTTTCCGTGGGAGGCTGTGATGTGCCGCCTGAGAAACAGGAAATTGCAGTGTCGATTACGTCAACACCTGCCTCAACTGCTTTCTGATATGTGAGAGCACCAAGACCTGTTGTTGAGTGTGTATGAAGAATAACGGGAAGGTTAACCTCTGCCTTGATGGCTTTAACAAGGTCGTAGGCTTCCTGAGGGCCCATAATACCTGCCATATCCTTGATACAGATTGACATAACGCCCATTTTTTCCATGTCCTTTGCAAGTTGAACATAGTTTTCAAGGGAATGAATGGGTGAAAGTGTGTAGCAGATTGTACCCGAGGGATGTCCGCCTGCTTTAAGAGTTTCGTCAACGGCAACTTCAATGTTTCTCAGGTCGTTGAGTGCGTCGAAGATTCTGATGATGTCGATACCGTTTTCAACGCTCTTTCTTACGAAAGCACGTACAACGTCATCGGGATAATGCTTATAACCCAAAAGGTTCTGACCTCTCAGGAGCATCTGGAGTTTTGTGTTGGGACAAGCCTTGCGGATTTTTCTGAGTCTTTCCCAAGGATCTTCACCTAAATAACGAAGGCAGGAGTCAAAGGTTGCACCGCCCCAGCATTCAAGTGAATAGTAGCCTGCTTTGTCGAGTTCACTGAGAATAGGCTCAAATTCGTCAAATCCCATTCTTGTTGCAATCAAGGACTGGTTAGCGTCTCGGAGAACTGTTTCTGTAAATTGTACTTTCTTCAAAAATACCACCCCATCTTTTTATATTATAGCAACTGCTATTTGGTCAAATTTTCTTCCGTTAAGTTGAATGTTCCAACTTTCCGCTATTTTATATCATACGAAATTTCAAATCAAATTTCAACTCTTTTTTTACTTTTTTTATAGTTTGCTCATTTTTGGATTGTTTTATATACTTTTTTTATTTAAAATGGTACAATAACGTCAGACGATTAAGAGAAAACATTGTTTAAAATAACGGCAGAAAACATTTTATTATGCCTTTCGGCACAATTGCGTTCTGCAGATATGTTAATAACAGGGCTATGTGCAAGAACAGGGTTGCTTTTTTGGCTTACCT
>CAYNIN010000094.1:0-6567 GCA_964397395.1 uncultured Faecalibacterium sp. | reverse complement strand
CTGTCTGTCTGTCTGTCTGTCTGTCTGTCTGTCTGTCTGTCTGTCTGTTAAGATTGTCGCAAACTTCATTCCGGCAGTCAACCCTTTCCGCTTATTTTGTTAAGTAATTATAGCATAAAAATAACGACTTGTAAACAGTATATGAAAAATTTTAATATTAAAGTATATAACAATATATCACACTTCATCATATTTAAGTGCCCTTGAAAGCACCTGCACATTTACGCCCTCACCCGTTTCATAACTTTCACCTGAAAGTTCCGTAACCCCCGAAGGCATACCGCTGCTTAATTCCTTATTGAGATAGAGTTTGAGAACATTGTTTCTCTCTCTTACGGCAGTAACCTGAACAACGTCTTTAATATCCGTAAGGCTCTTTAGCATATAGGCACCGACCTTGAAACGTACAAAGCCGTCACTGCCCACGAAAAGTTCAACTTCACTGCCCTGCTTAAACAGTACCGTAGGCTCAGCGGTGTTGATGTTTGCCGTTATTGTAAAGTCGGTTTTGCCGTAAAGACCGCCTTCTTTAACTGCGTATTTTTCGTGGCAGTCGAAAGTCACTTCTACATCAGATTTGTTGCCGAGAATATCACCCACCGAGGACAGAGTAAGTCTGTTCATTTTTGAGAAAGGCTCTTTGAAGGTAATGAGTACTGTCATATAATCTTCAAGGAGAACTGCATTTTCAATTTCCTTTTCTTTGCAGTTGATATCCGCCAAAACTACGCTCTGATTAAACTGCACTTCAAGGGTGTTTTCACTTCTTGCTTTGACATACTCCGCCTTCATCGGCTTACTCTTTTTACCAAAGTGAATTATCCTTGTTTCAAAAGGAAGCAGGTTTACCGTTACCGTATCGCCGTAACTGTAATAGTTTTCACCGTTTTCGGCGGTATAGGGAAGCACCGTCACCGCTCTGCCGATTTTAAACTCTTTCTTCACACCGATGATTTCATCAAGACGGAATGTGAATTTTCTGCTTTCGGAAGAACTGTTTCGAAGGCACACTATGCCCTCATAGTCGGCAAAACAACTGTAACCGTAAACCGACGACTCCGAGGGTCTTCCGCCGAAAATAACGGAATTTGAAAGTACATCAAGATTATCTTCAATAAAGCGGAGTGCCGAATAATTTATACGCCACTTGCTTTCTGTCATCATGGAGTAACTGTAATAAAGTTCCCAGAAAGATGTGCCTCTTGCCGCCATGGTGAAAAGATAACTTCTGAACTCCTCGTCAGTCATTGAAATCTTTGCTTCAGAGGCATAAATGGGGTCGTGATTATAAAGGGCACGCTGCGGAAATTGGAACTGCCGTACCTGATAAAAATCAAGGTATCTTTCGTCACGGTAGGAAAGAAGCCTGTCCTTATCGGAAACAGCACCTTTCTTGCCCACAAAGCCCATATCGTCACTTATCTGTATCCAAAGACTGTTGACCCACTGCAAGAACCAGGGTGACGGCGGAGCGTAACAGGTGAGGTTTATCCAGAAGTTGCTGCCTCCCCCGAGTGAAAGTTCTTCAAAAACTTCGAGCCACTTTTCCCAAGTGTCAGAATAGAAATACATATCTTTGTAACCGCCTGTCAGGTGGTCGTGATGCTTGTTTTTGCAGGGCTTTTGCGCAAAACCGTCAAGTTTGAAATAGTCAAGAGAAAACTTCCTTTCAAAGTCCGTCATCATTTCTTTCATTCTCTTGACATACTTTTCACTTGCAACGCATATATCACCGCTTGAACGGTTAAAATAGCCGTTCCCCGCCTTTTCGATTGCCTTTGCAAACTTGGGTGTATCGGTGGTATATCCGCCTCTGGGGCCTACCCATAAACCGAAGTCGGAGCCGAGAGATTTTGCAAGATTTTTAAAGGGGTAAAGTTCATCGGGGAACTTTTCGTTAAAACTCCAGAAACCCTTTGAATAGTCATTCCAGCCGTCATCGGCAACGAAGGAATCAAGGGGCGGTTCACCCGTAGCCGTAAGACCTTTATCAATTTCAAGGAAAGAATTATATACATTCTCCCTTGTGATGTTAAGCATATTATCGTACCAGGAGTTATACTGTCTGCGCAGACGTATGGGCTTTGAAATATCTTTGATATACTCGAAAAAGGCTTTCTGCAACGGCTGATAAATGTCGCTTTCTCCGCCGCCGAGCACACTTTTATTTGTAATGTATTTGTCACTGCCGATAAGTTCATGCAGAGTTCTTCCGCTGTAATAAGTAACCGTTGCGGTATAGTTTTCAATTTTATTTAAAGAAGCAGGAAATTCACTGCCCATATAAAGACTGTCAAGGTAAACAGGCTGACCCAAAGACAGAGCAAAGCCCGAAATATGTGAGTTTTTCTGCTCGGGTAAAGTCCAGAATTTAAGAGAGGACTCGAACTTGATTTTTTCAAATTCAATTCTGTCAAGCACCGTTTCCTTATTGCCTTTTTTCTCAAAGGAAAATTCAAGATGCTTTCTCATATAACATCGGTGAGCATTGACAGTGTAGACAAGTACCGTTCTGATTTTACTGTCTTTTAAAGAAAACGGCTTGAAGTAAATTCTGTAAACGGTATTTGTGTCGTTGTTTTCCTCTGTCAATTTCTCAACCTTCAAACTGCTGCAAGGTACCGCCTTTTTGCCTATTTTTCTGTTAAAATAAATGCAAAACTCTTCACTGTCCTCGTTAGGTGTGAAAACCTTTGAAGACAGTTTATTGTATACGGTATAGGAAACTATTCTTTTATCCTTTAAATGAAGTTCCTTTTTTATTAAAGGATTTTCAAGAGTGATTATGTCAAAGCCCATTTTTTCCGACCTCTGAATTACAGATTTATTTTTATCCAGTTGATAACGTCACTGCATACCTTATCAACGCACTGACTTTCATTAAGAATTTCGTGTCTTGCACCCGGATAGAGAATTTTCTGTACATTCTCTTTACCTTTTTGCACAAGAGCGTTATACACCTTGTCAATACCTTTACCGTACTCGCCTACGGGATCCATATCACCTGAAATAATGAGTACGGGGAGTTCCTTTGAAAGTTTGCTGAACCAACTTTCCGAAGAAACAAAACCTAAAAGTTCCATCATATCACGGTAGCCGTATGCGGTAAAAAGGAAACCGCAATATTCGTCGGCAATGTATTTGTCAACCTGGTCATTATCTCTTGAAAGCCAGTCAAAAGAGGTACGCTTTTCTGTTTTGTTGTTGTAAGTAGCGAAAGCAATTTTGTCAATGAGGGTACTTCTGTGATGTGTACCCTTGACTTTTGCAATAAGGGAAGCCAGAGATGCACCAACGCCCGAAGCAGGATTGGGGCCTGCAGTACCGCAGTATACGGCGCCTTTTATTTCGTCGGCATATTTAAGACTGTATGCTCTTGCAACAAAAGAGCCCATTGAATGACCGAAGAAGAAAAGAGGCACGTCGGGGTTTTCCGCCTTGGCAATCTTTGTCAGTTCATGGCAGTCTTCAACAAAATTCTTCCAGCCTTCTTTTTCGCCGAAGTAGCCGAGTTCGTCTTTACTGCTTACGCTCTGTCCGTGACCGAGGTGATCGTTTATGTAAACGGCAAAACCGTTTTGGCAGAGTACGTTTGCAAAGTTTTCGTACCTTTCAAGATGTTCCGCCATACCGTGAGCGATCTGCACCGTAGCAACAATCTCGCCTTCGGGCTTATAAGAACATGCGTGAATATCGGCAAGTGAAGATACCGACGGAAAAGTAAACTCATTTTTAATAACTGTCATAATTATTCCTCCGCTGAAATATAGATTTTATATATTACATCTTATTATAACATTTGAAACAGTATTATTGCATCTCTTTTAAGAAAAAAACTGACCGACAACTTTAACAAAAAAAAGCCTCTTTTTTTGACAAATGACGAATTTTTCGAAAAAAATTATGCAAAGTACGATTTTTCGTACCGAAAAAATAAATTTATCGAACATTTGTCTTGACATTTCGACAAAAGGTGCTATAATTTAATCACAACAAAAGAACGAATGTTCGTTTAAGGAGGATACAACAATGTACGAATCATTTACTAATTTCACAATTTTCTATTTCATAATGTCCGCAATTTTTCTTCTTCTGGTTATCTTCGAAAAGAAGTTGGTTGCTCTTGAAGATAAGTATGACGAGAAAAGAAGACAGGCAAAAGCCGCAAAGAGAAACGCTGCGCAGAAAAGACCTGCACAGCCCGTACAAAACAAAGCCGTCAGAAGACAGCCCTCAAAGCAGATCCCCTGCTCAAAAAGAACAGGACGGTCAGCAGCATAAAACGTCGGAGCCTTCTTAACATTACAATGTGCGAAACTTGACTTTTTAGGTTTTTTTATGTAAAATATTATAGATTGTATTTTATATAAAAGTCAAGGAGGCATATCCTGATGAACTCCCGTAAAAATTACTGTATGAACTGTATGAAAGAGATTGACCCTTCGACAGTTCAGTGTCCCCACTGTGAATATAACAACGACACTCCCCAGCACGAGCCCTGTCTTCCCAAAGGAAGCCTTATCGGTCAAAGATACCTTGTCGGCAAAGTGATTTCCCTTGCCAACGATTCAATTACCTATATCGGTCTTGATACGGAAACCGAGGAAACCGTTGAAATTCACGAGTTTTATCCCGTCAAAATCGTTAAGAGAAACTCTGACAAGGCGGAAATTCTCGTTAAACTCGGTTGCGATGCAATGTACCGCAACTGCCTTCAGTCGTTCATCAATCTCTGGAAAGGTATCGGCGGCATTGAAAATGAACCGGCACTTCCCAAAGTTAAAAACATTCTCGATTATAACGGCACCGTTTACACTGTCTGTGAATACCTTGACAGTATCACCCTCAAATCTTTCTTTGAGGGCAGTAAAAAGCCTCTCACCTGGAAAGGCGCCTGCGTTGCTTTCAGACCTATATTCTCCGCTTTAAAGGCTCTGCACGGTGCAGGAATCATTCACGGTTCTGTTTCACCCTCAAGCGTTCAGGTTGGTGCTGACAAAAAACTCCACCTGACCTCATATTCCATTCCTCAATGCCGTTCACAAGTTGAGGCTTTGAGAGTTCAGCCGACTCACGGCTTCTCCCCCATCGAATTTTACACCGAGGACGGCTCGGCTAAAAACTGCTCTGATATTTATTCACTTATGGCAGTTATTTATTACAGCATTACGGGCATTGTGCCCCCAAAGGCAACAGACAGAGCAATAAAGGACGAAATGAAAATCCCTTCCTCCGTTGCAGGTACTCTTTCACAGAAAAACGTGACCTGCTTTGTTAAGGCTCTCGCCGTTCAGCAGGGTAACAGATATCAGTCAATTGATCAACTTACGGCGGCACTTTCCGCAGAAACGGCAAAACCCGTTGTCACCACTGCTCAAAGCGTAAAAGAGCCACAAAAACCCACAGTAAAAAAAGCAGAAAAGCCTTCCCCCGAAAAGAAGAAAGCAAACAACAAAAAGAATACTTCCGCAAAGGGCACTGCATCCCTTGTTGCCCTTGCTTTAAGCACCTTTACGGCAGTTATACTCCTTTGCCTTATTGTGTTTACGGTTTTATACACAACGGTGCTTTACAAGAACTACGATGTTCCCCTGCTCAACGAAGCCTTTGCTTCCTGGAGTTTTCTTCCCATGAACGAAACGCAGGAAACATATATTGACACTCCCCAGATTACCACTCAGGCACAAAAGCAGGAAAACACCTACGTCACGGTTCCCGATTTCACCGCCCACACCCACGACAGCATTGCAACCAACGAAACTTTCAATAAAAACTTCCTGTTCTCCTTCTCTTATGATTGGAGTGACGACGTTGCAAAAAATGCCGTTATCAGCCAAAGTGTTACAAAAGGTGAAAGCGTTCTTTCGGGCACAGAAATCGGCATTGTTATCAGTCTGGGCATTGAGCAGATTGAACTTCCCGATGTTATCGGAATGGATTACGAAGAAGCCGTCAAGACTCTTGAAGACAGCAAATTCGTTCCCACCGTCAAATATATCAAAAATGACGGCTCCTATGAAAGCCTGACCGTTGCCACAATGGACAAGGTTGCAGGTCTTGAATTTGACAAAGGCTCCGAAATTGTGCTTACGGTTTACTCTGAATATGAAGAAGAAACAACTGAAGAAGATGCCGAAGCAGAAGAAACTACAAAGAAATCCGAGTCAGATAACAGCAATAACAATTCCGATGAATAAAATTATTGAAAAAAGCATAAAATAAAATATAAGTTTTTTCTAAAAAACTATTGACTTTCTCGAGTGCTTAGTATATAATAATCAAGCACTCGAGAGAGTGTCAGATATCGCGGAGTGGAGCAACCCGGTAGCTCGTCGGGCTCATAACCCGGAGGTTGCAGGTTCAAATCCTGTCTCCGCAACCAACAAAACGACAATCTTCGAAAGAAGGTTGTCATTTTTTTACTTCTTTACTATTCACTATTCACTTTTCCTTAAGAGCGTTTTTTTGGAAGTAATAAGTAATAGGTAATAAGAACCTCACGAAACAAAACGAAATCAAAGATTTCTGTGTTTCTGAGAACCTTGTAATGCTACGCATTATATGTGA
>CAYNIN010000093.1:0-6904 GCA_964397395.1 uncultured Faecalibacterium sp. | reverse complement strand
TTGTGAAGTTATTTCACGTTTTAAAGAAATACTTCCTTATCGGATATCGGCGTAAGCGGAGCTCTTAATTTTTATTCTGTTCTTAATGCTTCTACCGGATCTTTCTTTGCCGCAAACTTTGAGGGCACAAGTCCTGCAATAAAGGTAAGGAATACGCTTATACATATAAGAATGACAGCCGCATTAAAGGGAAGCTGTGCCGCCGCACCTGTATTGGTAAGATGATTAAGCAGCAGATTTATGGGTATCTCCAGCAGCAGCGTACACAATATACCCAGAACGCCCGAGGTTAGTCCTATGGAAATGGTTTCTGCGTTGAACACTCTTGAAATATCTCCCTTTGAAGCACCTATTGAACGAAGAATACCGATTTCCTTTGTTCTTTCAAGCACGGAAATGTATGTTATTATTCCTATCATAACCGATGAAACCACAAGGGAAACAGCAACAAAAACAACAAGCACATAGGTAACAATATCAATAATCTTTGTCACCGAGGAAAGAAGTGCGCCTATGGGGTCTGTGAGGCTGATTGAATGCTCGGGATGTCCATCTGACGTTACCCTGTCGTTATAAAATGAAATCATCGCATTCAGTTCATCTTTTGCTTCAAAACTTTTGGGATAAAAATAAATTGATGTTGGAGTCTCTGCCGGCTGATAGCCCAGAGTTTCCATTGTATTTTTATAGGAGCATTGGGCATTTATCGTGTCGATATAAGCCTGTTTGAGTGCAATTACCTGCTCATCGTTGAGATAACCTTCCATAAGTTTCTTTTGAAGGTTTGACATATCACCGAAATTAAATAGCGATGACATATCGGTTATATCGATTTCCGAAAGGTCAATACTCTCAACCATACTCATAAAGGGAGTTATATTAAGATAACTCATATCAATAAGGCTCATATCAATATCAACAAGATCAAAATCATTGATTCCGAGATTCATAAATTCGAGTCCGGAGATAACATCCTTATCGGGATTATTAAGTTGTTCCTGAACCACCTGCGACTTTTCTGTCTGTTCAAGGGCGTAGTCCATAAGCGTTGACATATAACCTATTCCGCCTGTTCCGACTGAAAGAACATTATCCTTTTTCGGACGGAGAATACCGACGATTTCAAGTTCAAGACCTTTTTCCACCAGCTTTTCCACATAAGCTGTATTGGCACTCATATCCTTCCACAAGCCTGTTTCGGCATCTTTTTTCATATAGTCGGAATTGAGAACAAGCTTAAATCTCATATCGCAGATTTCCTCAAATGTATAAACATCCTCGGCAGTTTGAAGTTCTTCGGAATTTGCAATAGCGTTCATAAGGTTTGTCGAAAGTTCCTTCTGGTCTTTTATACCCAAAGCATAAAGCATAAGTTCATTGATTTCGTTGTTGCCGTCAACCATAAGCACAACCTCGTGCTTTTCAACGGGAAGTCTGCCGTGAATAATGTCATACTGCTTTGAAATGACTTCGGTGTCACCGATAAGTTCAACCCAGGAATCTATCATTGATGAAGACATAAAATCTTCCATTCCCGACATCATACTGCTTGTCATATCAGTCATAGCAGTATTTGGGTTAACCTTTACAACTCCGTTTGATGTATCAGCCTTGTAAATGTTAAGCGGAGTTGTATACTTGAACTGAATATCGTTACAAAGGGCGTCAAAGGCTTCTCTGTTATCCTCAATATACTTTTTGAAACTTTCGATATTATTTGAGGAGGACTGTGCAACAAAGGTGTTAATCATCTGTGTAAGCATATCGTTTACATAGACTTTATCTTCTTCATTGTCACTTTCAAGTATTTCCTGACTCATACCCATCATTGCATTCATAATATTGTCAGTGTTTATAGATTCACGTTCAACGCTCATAGGATACGCCATCAGAGTATCGTTTTGCACCTTATCAACATAATTCTGAATACCCGTTGAAAGAGCAATAACAAGTGCAATACCGATAATACCTATTGAGCCTGCCAAGGCAGTTAGAAAGGTTCTTCCTCTTTTAGTTCCGAGATTACGAAGACTCAGACCGAAAGCGGTGACTAAACTCATTGAAGGCTTTTTTCCTTTTTTCTTTTCTTCCCGAGCTTTAACTTTTTCTGTTTTTTTGTCGTTTTCTTCGGGAATAAAAGGATTGCTGTCATCGACTACCTTACCGTCGCTTACCTTTATAATTCTGTTTGAATATTCATAAGCGAGGTCGGGGTTATGTGTAACCATTATAATGAGTTTATCCTTGGATATCTCTTTAAGAAGTTCCATAATCTGAAGGCTTGTTTCGCTGTCAAGAGCGCCCGTAGGTTCATCGGCAAGGATAATATCAGGGTTATTGATAAGAGCACGGGCGACGGCAACTCTTTGCATCTGACCGCCCGACATCTGATTTGGCTTTTTATAAATGTGGTCACCTAAGCCTACTTGCTTTAGTGCTTCTATTGCTCTTTCTTTTCTTGCCTTTTTGCTTACGCCCGAAAGAGTTAGTGCAAGTTCCACATTGGCTAAAACCGTCTGATGCGGTATCAGGTTGTAACTTTGAAAAATAAAGCCTACCGAATGGTTCCTGTATGTGTCCCAATTTTTATCTTTAAAAGTTTTTGTTGATCTGCCGTTAATTATAAGGTCGCCGCTTGTATATCGGTCAAGACCGCCGATAATGTTGAGCATTGTGGTTTTACCGCAGCCTGAGGGGCCGAGAATTGAAACAAATTCGCTTTCTCTGAAATTTATGCTCACATCATTGAGGGCTCTTACGGTTGTATCCCCTGCAACATAGTCTTTTATAATATTCTTTAATATAAGCATAGGTCACACCTCCTGAAAATCCTTTTCATCTTCTGTTTCAAAATCATCCTCATCTTCGTCAAGGTGGGATTTTTTCTTTTTAATGATTACTACAGCAATTGCTATTGCTGCAACCAAAACAACAACCGCAAAAGGAGCAGGCGTTGTTGTTTCCTCCTTTTCGTAAATTACCGTAGGAAGATACTTTTCCGTCACCTTTTCTTCAACTACTGCTCTTTCTCTGAAAAAGAGTTTATAAAGCCACTCAACCGTTTCGTCAACAGTCATATTTTGGAGTTCTTCTCCTAAACCGCCTGAAAATTGGGACATCATACTGTCTTCTGTGTCACCCATCATAGACAGCATCATATCATCATTACCGGGGGTTTTCATAAATTCGGCAATAAAGCGAAGAAGTGTAACTATGATTGCCGGTTGGTCTGCCTTAATATAAGAAACTGTTGTCGGCTGACCGTTAAGGGTTCTTTTACTGCTGACGGTTGTAACCTGTCCCATAGATGCAAACTGCTTAATGTCAAGGCTCTCAACATCAATTCCCATATCAGCACTTCCGAGCATACCCGTAAGCATTTCGTTTATGTCAAGTTCTTCCGTTAAAGAAGACATATCAACGGTGTTTTCCATACCGAGTTCCTTTAAAAGAGAGGTAACGGGATAAAGAAGATTATTTAAGGCGGTGTTCATTCCTCCGCTTTCAATAAACCAAAGGACATTCGGCAATATCTCTGTCACTGTATAAACAGGCTTTTCAATTATTCTGTCAATAAGCGCAGTAATCGGTTCTGCAATTGCTTTAATGCCCTCATTTTTTGAAACGGAAATCTTATACTCCTCATAGGTTTTTATGCTGTCGGCACTGCAGCCGAGTGCTTCAAGAATAGGAATAATTGCCGTGTTATATCCGCTACTGCCGTAAATATCGATACTTCTGAAAAGGGTTATTTTTCCTTCGGCAAGGAGCAGATTAAGCATAGGCTCAAAAGGCGAAAGCACATCACAAAGGGCATTTACGAAGCCGTCCTTGTTGCCGTCTTTAAAGCCCCAGTTGATACTGCCGACATTACTCCATTTCGCAGTACGGTAAAGAGTATATCTTGCTGAAGAATAAGAACTGCCTTTAAGAATATTTGCAACACCGTAGGTGCTTACATTCAGACCGAGTAAATCACAGACGGTTTTCATTTCATCTGCTTCAAAGACGGAATATATAGTTTTTGCAAGTTCTGTTACAACTGCATTGGAATAAATCTGCGGCTTAAGGGCCTCATTTGTGTTTTTATATTTTCCGCCCTCAAGAATAAACTCGTTTATAAGGTCATCAATACCTTCAACAACCCTTTGATACTTGTCAGCACCAAGGTTTTGTGTATAGGTTACTGCTGCGGGAGTATGTTCGGGAAAAGTCCAGCTGTATTCCAGAGGTTTCGACGAGGACTGTGTCAGAATCGAAACAATTCCTTTAATAATTTCGTCGGTACTTTTTGACATCATTGAATTTACAGCCTGTGTCATTTCAGCAGGTATTTCACCGCCTGAAAGGCTATCTTTATTAAGTTTGAGCGTGTCAACAAGCCACCTTAAAATAATAAGAAAAGCATCAGCCTTGTCTGAAACGAAACTGTCACCCGAAACCGTTCCGCAGGATGCAAGTTCTTCAAGGTTAATTTCAGCCATTTTAAGTCCCGTACCGGAAAGAATGTCATTGAGGTTAAGAGTAAAACTTTGGGTATATTCTTCGCTGTTCTGAATGAATGAAAGTATGGTCTCTATCTTTATAAAGGTTTTAAGATTGAATATCTGAAGTCTTAAAGGCTCAATGAGAGTTGCAACAGCATTGTCAAAGCCGCCGTTATTAAGAAAATATGCCACAGACGGCAATATATCCGTCAGTTTGTCACAAGGCGCTTCAAGTGCTTTTTCCAAAAGTGTAAACACATCGGAAACTATATTTTCCACCATTGAGTTTTTATTTTTTTCCGCATCCTTATAAAACTCGGCACTTTCGGTAATCTTTTCACAGCCGAGGGCCTTCAGCGTGGGAATGATTGCATTCTCATAACCGAAGTCACCGTCAATACCGATAACCTTGTTAAGAGGATAATTGCCGTCACAAAGCAAGGTATATAAAAGTTCATTAAAAGGCACAAAAATGCACCCTAAAGCCTTTATAAAAGTTTCTTTTCCCTTAACGCTCCATACCGCACCGTCAAGATTTACTTCACTCCATTTGCCGTAAGAGGAAAGTTTTTTCTGCACATCGGGATAATTTCCGAGACACTCTGCCACATCAGCAGTAGTTACCTTTATTCCTGCCGATGAAATGCTTTCCGCATTTTCCTCAATCATTGAATAAAAGCCCACCGTAAGAGCCGACAAGGTCTTATCCGAATATATTTCGGGCAGAACAAGTTCACCGAGACTCTTGTTCCCAGTGCTTTCTAAAAGTGAATTGATTGCCGTATCAAGTTTCGGTATGATTTCCTGCAGTTGCTGTTTGGTAACACCCTCGGGGTAGTTTTGTACCGCAGAGGCGGCAGGAGCCATACTGAAAAGAACGATAAGCACGGTCAAAAGAAACGAAACCGAACTTCTGACTTTTTTCATTCTATCACCTCATTTTCTAAATTTAATAACTTTCTTTACCCATAAGATATCTGTGTGCAACCACATATTTTATGGCTGAACGGGGAGTCTTACTGTGAATTTCATAATAGCATTTATCGGTTACAACAAGCAGATTCATTTTCGCTGCTATGCTAATCTTTTTTATATTCTCTATCTGTATGCTGTCAACCGAGTTTTCAGTAGTAATTTCTATTCTGTCACCATAAAGTGAAACCCTGCCGTTTTCACTTTGAAGCACTCTGTTTTCGTTTTCAAGGGTATAAACTATCTGATCTGAGTCGCCGAAAAGAAGTTCATCGGTGCCTTTCTTGCTGTCAGTAAGTTCTTTCAGTACGCCTTTCTGAAACTTATCCCAACGGACGATGTCATCAAAATACATATCCTTACTGTGCCAGAAGCCGTAATCATCAACCCTTGCTTCAAAACCGCATTTGCAGAAAAGTTTATCGTTTTTACTTGTAAGCGTGCCGATTTCCTTACATTTCGGGCAGGCATAAAGTATTATTTCGGCACTTTCGGCAGGTTTCTCAGCAGAATACACCTGCGGATTGTTTATCTGTTCATTATAAACGTTAAACTTTAAATCTTCTTTAATATGTTCATAAATTTCATCAACACTCATTTTATTGAGTTCTTCTCTTGAATAAACTCTTACAACTTCACCGCTGATTTTTCCGCTTCGTTTATTCTCTGCCCAGCGGGGAGCCTTAAGATAACCGCCTTTGTTTCTGTATGTAACGAGGGCACAGTTACCGTCTTTTACCATTTGTGCATTACGTTTTGATATGTAACCTGTTTCACCGTTGTTGGTTTTTCCTCCTTCAACGTGAATACATACATTTATTCCCGCGTTAAGATTATCAACAACTTCGTTATAAAGTGAATCCGAGCCTTTTTCACGGTGATAGATAATGGGCGTAGCAAGAAAATTAAGCAGTACACGCATTACGGGTTTTCTTGTCAGGTGGTCACTCATAACAAAACGCATAAAGTTTCTTATACCTGCAAGTTCTGCTGCAGCATCAAAATTATGTCCGTGGTTAGCCATAAGGATAAAGGGTTCTTCTTTTATTCTCACCTTATCACACTCAATGTCGCATATCTTCTTAAAGGGCGGGCCGATAATATTTCTTGCCGCAAAGATGATAAACTGTGAGCGTCGGTATCCTTTTCTTATCTGTCTTTTTTTCTTTCTTTCATTTGACCATTCATTCAGTTCATACACAAGTTCCGTCATTTTAATCTCTCCCTTTTTTATAAATTAAGATATTCTTTCAGTGCTTCAAAATTTCTTTTTGCGTCTTCAACGCCTAAGAAATAGAGTTCACCGAGTTTTTCCATATCAGGCTCAAGTCTGCCTATTGTTACAGACTCCGAAGGACTGATAACAAAAATTCTTCCCTCATCACGAAACTTATCAAGTCTGTCGCACTGTTTATTGTAATTCACATCGTTATATGGAAGAACCT
>CAYNIN010000092.1:0-6945 GCA_964397395.1 uncultured Faecalibacterium sp. | reverse complement strand
ACATACGCCTTCGGGGTGAAGAAAACGCCTTCTGCATCTAAATGCAACAGCCCCTTCCCGTCAACACAGTTAAACACCAAAATGTATTACGTATTTATTTTCCATATAGGCTTTTGACATAAGAGAGTGAAGTTCTTTTAATTCTTCTCTGCGTCGGGTAATTTCAAGAAAGGCACAAACAGATACGGGCGGCATAAGAGTTACGCCTGAAAAGTTGAGCCCTTTGCATATTACACCGACGGTCTGACTGTAAAAATCAATTTTGCACATCTCTGGTATCAGAACATTCAGCAGCTGAGCTTCAACTTCAATAAGACTGTCACATACATCTGTATCAAATCTGTAATAGTTTTCGGAAAACTGCGGTGTTCTGTTCATTATACCGAAACGGTGTGCCGTCATCATTTGTTTTCGTCAATAAACCTTATTATTTCTTCTTTGGAATGAACTCCTACCATGCGGTTCTTTTCTTCACCCTCAACGAAAAGAACAAGGCAAGGTATTGACATAACTGCGTTGCTCATGGCAAGTTCACCCGCTTCATCGCAGTTGAGTTTGCAGACTTTGACTTCGCCGTCAAGTTCATCAGCAAGTTCTTCAATAACAGGACCGAGCATCATACAAGGATTGCACCAGGGTGCCCAGAAGTCAACGAGTACGGGATATTCCTTTTCATTTAAAACTTCTTCTTCAAAGTTATCGTCGTAAAGTTCGATATATGACATAGTTTTTTCCTCCTTTGGTTTTGATATATTTATCTTATATAGTATATTAACATAATCGGCAAGAAAATACAAACTTTAATTTAATTTTTTTCAGTCGATTATTCTGCCGTCGGTGGAAATTGTTACCACCTGCCAGGGTATGAACTTTCCGCTTCTCATAAGTGCATTTTTAACTGCGTTTTCAATACCGCCGCAACAAGGCACTTCCATTCTCACAACCTTAACGCTCTTAATATTATTCTCAGCAATTATTTCCGTGAGTTTTTCCGTGTAATCAACCGCATCAAGTTTGGGGCAACCTATAAGGGTGATACGGTTACGGATAAATTCATTGTGGAAATCGCCGTAGGCAAAGGCTGTGCAGTCTGCCGCAATAAGCAGGTCTGCATTTTCAAAATACGGTGCATTGACGGGTACTAACTTTATCTGGCAGGGCCACTGTGAAAGTCTGCTTTGGGGTTTGACTGCAACGTTTTCAATTTGCTCCCGTCTTTTTATTGCCTTTGACTGTGTACCCGGGCAACCGCAGGGAAGTGTTGCACCCTGCTTTTGCATTTTTGCCCTTCTCACCGCTTCTTCGTCATAGGCGGGTGCTTCTCTTTCCTCAAAGGTTATGGCATCTACGGGGCAAGCAGGTAAGCAGTCACCGAGACCGTCACAGTAATCCTCTCTTGTGAGCACGGCTTTACCGTCAATCATCTCAATTGCGCCCTCGTGGCACGCCGCCGCACAGGCACCGCAACCGTTGCATTTTTCTCTGTCAATTCTTATTATTTTTCTTATCATATTGAATACCTCCTTGATTTTACGCTCTTATTATAATATAATGAAGGAAGAATTTATGTTGAATTTTCAACAAAAAGGAGTTTTTATGAAAAAATATTTTGACATTTTATACCGCTGTCCTCTTTTCTGCGATATTGACGAAAAAAGTCTTTCGGGTCTGCTTGCCTGTCTTAATGCAAAAAAACTGACTTTCGGCAAAAAAGAAACCCTTATTTCTGAGGGCGATGCGGCAAAATATATAGGTATCGTGCTTTCGGGCTCACTTCAGATAAGCAGAGTTGACTGCTACGGCAACAGAAGTATATTAGGTCTTCTTGAGCCGTCAGAACTTTTCGGTGAGGCTTTCGCCTGCGCAGAAACGGAAAACATACCTATTACCGTAACGGCAGAGGAAGACTCGGAGGTTATGCTCATTGACCGTGACCGTATTCTTCACACCTGCCGAAATTCCTGCAGTTTTCATCAGCAGATGATTTTCAATTTAATGCGTGACCTTGCAAGGAAGACTATCGTCTTTCACGAAAAAATTGACATAATTTCAAAGCGTTCAACAAGAGAAAAACTTCTGACCTATCTTAATATTCAAGCCAAAAAGAACGGCAGTATGAGTTTTACCGTGCCCTTTGACCGTCAGGGTCTTGCCGACTTTCTTGAAGTTGACAGAAGCGGACTTTCGGCAGAAATAAGCAAACTGCGAAGCGAAGGTATCCTCGAAAGCAGGAAGGGCTATTTTATTCTCAAAGAGCAAAGATGTTAATTTACACCAAATTAACAAATTAAACTGATTTATATAGTAATATAGCGACAGAGCATTTGATATATTCCAAGTGTTCAAAATTAAGGAGGACTATATAATGAAAAAAGTTTTAGCAATCGTTCTTGCTCTTGCAGCAGTTGTAGCAGTTTTTGCAGCCTGCGGCGGCAAGGAAGAAACACCTGCAACCTATGAAGGTACACTTGCAGAATTAACAACCGCACTTTACGCTGTCCAGAGCGTTGAATTCGGCGTAACGGATGCAATTGAAGTTGATTTTGCCGACGAGTATGCTCCCAACTCATATCTCGGTCTTGAATCAACGGAAGGTCTTGCAGAAGCAACTTTCTCCGAGTCAATGATTGGTGCACAGGCTTACTCCCTTGTTCTTGCAAGAGTCAGCGACACTGCAAAAACAGAGGAAATCAAAAAGGCTATGTTTGACGGTATCGACACAAGAAAGTGGATCTGCGTTGAAGCAGACCAACTCCGTGTTGTTTCTTCCGCAGACGTAATTATGCTTATTATGGTTTCTTCAGAACTCGCTCCCGATGTTGCAGACGGTATGGTTGAAGCCTTCAAAGCAACTGTCGGTGAACTTTCAGGCGAAGTTCTTACAAGAGGCTGATATATGGTTTTTTCATCGATTGAGTTCTTATATGTTTTTCTGCCCGTAACATTTCTGTGTTACTTTATATCTCCGAAAAAGTTAAAGAATGTTGTACTTCTCTTTTTCTCTCTGCTTTTTTATTGGTGGGGTGAGCCCAAGTATGCTGTTCTTATGGTTTTTACCATCACTTTTTCCTTCGTGGCAGGACGGCTCATCGAAACAAAGCGTAATACCCGAGTGGCAAAACCTCTGCTGATTTTTTCAGTAGGCGTGCCCCTCGGGCTTCTTGCTGTCTTTAAATATGCTGATTTTATCATCAGCAGTATAAACTCTGTTACGGGAGCGGATATTTCTCTTTTGAATCTTGCTTTGCCCATCGGTATCAGTTTCTATACTTTTCAGGCTTTAAGTTACATTGTCGATGTTTACCGAGGCACCGTATCGGCACAGAAAAGTTTTATTAACCTTGCCTGCTATATCACGCTTTTCCCTCAACTTATCGCTGGGCCCATCGTGCGTTACACCGTTGTTGCCGACGACCTTGCCAACCGCAGTCACACCCTTGAAAATGCGGCTCTCGGCATCAGAAGATTTGTTTTCGGTCTGGGAAAGAAAGTGCTTGTGGCAAATCTTTTGGGTTCTCTTTGTTCTGCCTTTGAAAGTTCGGCGGAGCCTTCGGTGCTTTTCAGTTGGATTTACGCAATATCTTTCTCTTTGCAGATTTATTTTGACTTTTCTGCATACAGCGATATGGCAATCGGTATGGGAAAAATGCTCGGTTTTCACTTTGACGAAAACTTCGATTACCCTTACATTTCAAAAAGCATAACGGAATTCTGGAGAAGATGGCATATTTCTCTCGGCTCCTGGTTCAGAGATTATGTATACATTCCTCTTGGCGGTAACAGAGTAAAACCCCTTCGTCACATTTTTAATATACTCGCCGTCTGGTGCCTTACGGGTTTATGGCACGGCGCAGGTTACACCTTTATTCTGTGGGGTCTTTATTTCGGCATTCTGCTTATTGCGGAAAAACTTCTTCTGAAAAAAATCCTTGAAAAAATGCCCTCAGTGCTTCGTCACCTTTACGTGATATTCGCCGTTATTATTTCCTTTGTGATTTTCAACGCACAGAACCTCGGCGACGCCCTTTCTCATCTGAAGATGATGTTCGGTTTGTCGGGTTTACCTCTTTCAACCGCCGACACTCTTTATTATCTTGAATCTTACGGCATACTGCTGATAATTGCACTTATCGGTGCCACGCCCATAATGAAAAATCTCGGCAAAAAGATTGAAAAAAACGCTGTCAGTACCTTTGCAGAGCCTCTTGTTACGGTGCTTTTGCTTATCGTTTCAACGGCTTATCTCATTGACGGGTCTTTTAATCCCTTTTTGTATTTCAGATTTTAAGGAGGTGTCACGGTGAAAAAAGTTAAATATATTTCTCTTGTTCTTGTTTTTTCTCTTATCATCGGCGGCTTCTTCCTTGTTTCTGCCGTAAAAGATGATGAAGAAGTTTCTCTTTGGGAAAGAAGAAAACTTCAGCAGTTCCCTTCCGTTTCTTCGGAAAGTTTATGGAGCGGTGACTTCATCGAAGATTTTGCCGAGTATGTTTCCGACCAGTTCCCTTTGAGAAATGAACTGCGAAGACTTAAATCACGGGTACATTTTTACCTTTACAATCAGAAAGACAACGGCGGAATTTACATTGCGGAAAATCACGCAAGCAAAATTGATAAAAATATAAATTACGGCAGTGTGCAGAACTTTACGGAAAAAATCACTTCTCTTTACAGTGACTTTTTAAAGGATACCGACTGCAATGTTTATTACAGTATCATTCCCGATAAAAACTATTTTCTTGCAGAAAAATCGGGTTATCCCCACCTTGACTATGAAGAACTTTATTCGGCTCTGGAAAAGGAATTTTCCTTTATGACGGAAATCGAAGTAAAAGACCTTCTTTCTCTTGAAGATTATTACACCACCGACACCCATTGGAAACAGGAAAATCTTATTCCCGTTGCAAACAGAATAAGAAGTGCTATGGGTAAAGGTGAAGTTCCCCCTTCGGAGAAAAAAGTTCTCGGTGACTTTTACGGTGTCTACTACGGTCAGTCTGCTCTCCCCCTTTCCCCCGACAGTATAGCCTGTCTTATAAACGAGGAAACGGAAAACTGCTCAGTATATAACTTTGAAACGAAAGAAAGGACTTCTGTTTATGATGAAAAAAAGTTCAGCGGTCTTGACTCTTACGACGTGTTTTTAAGCGGAGCCGTTTCGCTTCTTGAAATTACAAATCCCATGGGAGAAGAAGAAAAGGAACTCGTTATTTTCCGTGACTCTTTCGGAAGTTCCCTTGCGCCCCTCATTCTCTCCTCTTACGGCAAAATAACCCTCATTGACACAAGGTATATTTCACCTGCCTTACTTTCGGATTACGTGAATTTTGAAAATCAGGACGTACTCTTTATTTACAGTACACTTCTTGTCAACTCAAGTTCAACACTTAAATAATTTCATAATAAACGAAGAAAAAGCAAGCATTTATCCTTTTCGGATTTATGCTTGCCTTTTAATTTTACCAGCGTCTTTCTTTTGCGTCGGGACAGTTCTGCTTTTTGAAAGCCGCCCTGAACTCCACATAACAACCGCATTTCATACACACACCTGAAATGAGATTATCGCAATTTTTACACTCATTCAGCCTGTGCAAGTAAAGTTCGTCATCGGCTCTTTCTTTAACGGAAAGTTTGGCAATTCTCTCTTTTATATCTTTAAGAGTATCTTTCTCTGCCGCCTGGTGAAGAAGACATCTTTTACATTCTTCCATATTATTCAATCACAAACTTGACAACGGAACAAGGAGGAAGTGTTGCATAAAAGCCATCGGAAATTTTTCTGAAATCGGTAAATTCTGCAGTTTTAACATTATCCGTGCAGTCAAAATCATTCTTTGCGTGAATTTCACCCGTAAGGATTTCGGCACTTATTTTCTTTATCTTCGTATCAGCAATCTGACACTTGATTTTTGCGGTTTTCTTTGCGGAAGTATTGACAACCGTTGAGTAAATCACACCGTTTTCATCAACGGAAGCGGATTCCATAAGTTCCGGAAGTTTGAGGTTTCCTTCGTCGGAGGGGTGCTTTTTGAAATCAACCGTCTTTACATCAGTTGTGATAAATGAACCCAGAAGAGTGTTTTCCTGATGCTCCTTGAACATTTTAAATACGTGATATGTTGGAGTGAGAACCATCTTTTCTCCGTCGGTGAGAGCCACCGCCTGAAGCACGTTTACCGTCTGGGCAATATTAGCCATTTTGATTCGGTCGGAGTGCTTGTTGAAAATGTTGAGGGTAAGAGCCGCAACCATAGCATCTCTCATTGTGTTCTGCTGATAAAGGAAACCCGGATTTGTGCCTTCTTCAACATCGAACCAGGTTCCCCATTCGTCAACGATAAGGTCAACCCTGTGCTTCGGGTCGTACTTGTTCATTATCTCAATATGACGGGTGATAATTTCGTCAATTTTATAAGCCTGTGCGAGAGTGCCGTAATACTGCTTTTCGGTAAAATCCGTTGCAGATTTCTTGCTTCTCGTTTGGCTGTCCCATATATCCGTATAATAATGAAGTGAAAGTCCGTCGATTCTGTGGCGGGCTCTCCACATCACTTTGTCAGTCCAATGATAATCTTCCGCATTGGGTCCGCAGGCAATTCTGTAAATGGTATTGTTCTTATCGTAATTTCTCACATAAGTGTTGTAACGAAGATATGCCTGTGCATAATCTTCGGGCAGAAAATGACCGCCGCAACCCCAATTTTCATTGCCGACACCGAAATATTTAACCTTCCAGGGCTTTTCGTGACCGTTAGCCTTACGAAGTTCTGCCATGGGTGAAACTCCGTCAAAGGTCATATATTCAACCCATTCGCTCATTTCCTGAACAGTGCCCGAACCGAGATTGCCGTTGACATAGGCTTCACAGCCAAGTTGACGGCAGAGTTCAAAAAATTCGTGAGTACCGAAGGAGTTATCCTCAACAACGCCGCCCCAATGGGTGTT
>CAYNIN010000091.1:0-6959 GCA_964397395.1 uncultured Faecalibacterium sp. | reverse complement strand
GACACCCATATTTCACCCGAACCCAAGAATTTTCGGTCAATCTCTCCAGGTGAGGGGATACCGTCTTCGTCAGCAATTCTTCTGTCAATTTCATCAGCAACATCTGTAAAGCCGAGAACTCTTACGATAGTTGAAAGTAAAGTGAGAAGATTCTTGAGCATTTCTGTGAAGTTTTCAGGTAAATTCATTATATTTTCCTCCTTAAATTATACTTCTTCAGTTGTTTCTTCGTCAAACTTGGGAAGATATTCTTCGATTGTTTCCCAAGCGGGAAGATTAAGACCGAGGTTAACAAAAATTGATGCAAGGAAAACGTAAAGTTCTTCAAGAAGTTCCATGAATATTTTCATAATAGATTCCTCCGTGTAATTTTTTTATAGGACAATTCTGCCCTTTTATGCGTACATTATATAACTAAAGAATAAAAAAGTCAACAATAAATTCACAATTTATTCAATTTTTAAAAAATCAGTAAAAAGTTATAAAAAAAACTTGCATTTAGTTTATAATAGTAGTAATATTTATTATGTATTAACATACTTTTAATAAAATTTAGGAGGTTAAAGTATGAAAAACAATGCATTCAAAAAATCGTTGTCAGTTTTGATGGCTGTCCTTATGCTTTTGTCATGCTGGGTATGGGTACCCGGTGAGCATAATCACGCAAGTGCAGTTGTTGGTGCTGTCGATGCTCATCAAGGTGAGGTAACAGGTTATGTAACAGTTGACCCTGTTATTTACATTCACGGTGACAACCCATCAGGTGACCAGTATGACTATATGAACTACGGTTCTGTTGTTTCTGACGGAACATATGACGGTGAATATAAAACTGCCGTTTCTGTTTCCGGTAAAACTATACAGAGCGTTACCGTAACAGACACAGGTGCAACTCTTGAAATTTCCAATGGTGTACTTACAGGTAATCTTGGTGGCGGATACGGTTATGAAACATTGTTTTCTACCACTTCCACTGCAACACTTAAGTTTGACTTTACAGACGGCACTTTCGAATATCATAAACTTGCCGTTAAACCTAATCCTGTTGATCAGCATGCAATAGGTCTTTCTCTTAACTCAAATAGTAGCAGAAGAAGAATGGTTGCCTTTGAAGTTCTTGCAAAAGGTTCTGCCGGTCAGGATTCAGGCGGTTCATCAGACGGTGGCTCAAGCTGGATTTACAGATATAACTTCCCGAGTATGTATCAGCCCTATAATACTTCATACATTGCGGATAACGACAGTAATAGTCCCTTAATTGGTGGTATTACAAGTAACCAGATTTCTGCCGATAAGGTTGCAGGTTATGTGGGAACACAGCGAGTTTCAGGTAAAAATGACAGCGTAAGCATTACTGTTACTTCACCGACTGCTCATTATTATCTTGACCTTAGTTCCAATAAAAACCTCGGTGTTAATCTTAACGGTTCAAACTGGTCAATAGAAATGCTTTTAGGTAACCTTGCTATAAGCAGTAACTATTACGGCACAGGTGTTGGTTATAAGACACACAGCCTTAGTAATACATCACATACTTTTGCATACAGTAATACCACAGGTGACCTTGCTAGCAGTGCAGCCTTTGATAGCGGTGCACGCGCTGAAGGTATTGTAACTATCGGCGGCACACAAACCACTGCCGGTGAAATCAGCGGCAACTTCAGCATTTCTTATGACCATGGCGGTTCATCAAGTTATCATGCTACAACAACAGTTGTAATGCCTTATTATATTGTTGTTGTTAACAAAGCGTCAATACGTAGCAGATATAACGAAATTGTAGCCCAGAAACTTCAGTCAGGTAATTATACTGAATCTTCATGGAATACATTTAAGACTGCTCTTCTCGAGGCTGAAGTATATCTTAACAACAGCACTTCTGGTACCAGTAACGAAACAACACTTCTCAATGATCTTAATTCTGCATACAATAATCTGAAAAGAAGAAATTTTGATATAAACTATGACAACCTTTTCTCATTCTCAGAATGGGCTGCTTCAGATTGCACAAATGCAACTAATGCTGATAGAGGCACAATATCCTATGATATCACACAAGGTACAATCACTGCGATCGATGATTCCTCTAATACTGATTCAAATGACCTCTATACATCTTACGGCATAGGCAGCAATTATTATAAGGTAGCAGTTAAGGAAAACACAGAATATGCAATTGATTTTGATGTAAGTGCTACAGGCGGTCAGTGCTATATCTTCTTTTATTCCGATACCGGTACTGTTAACGGTTCTGACGGTAATCCTTATAAGAGTTTAGGCGCTGCAAGCGGCAAGCACGTCTTTACAACACCTGCAGGCTGTACACAGATTGGATTTCGCTTCGGTACAGCCGCAAACGAAGTAAGTGTTACCTTTTCAAACATTCGTGTTTATGAATCAAGCAAACAGGCACTTATTGATGCATACAAAGCCAACGGAGTTCCTGCGAGAACGCCATATAATTACGGTGATGCTCTCAATGCAGGTGTTGTTACTACTCCTTTAAGACCCGGTTATAAGTTTGAAGGTTGGGTGCTTGATGCTTATTATTCTTCTTTCTTAAACGCAGATACTGCTCTTTCGGCTTATTATGGTATATATAATTTCAACGCAAGTTGGGTTGTATATTCAACTTGGGATGATATAAAGAACGATGTAAACTATGATAACTTGTTCTCATTATCCGGTTGGGCAACGTCCGGCTCTGCCGATGGTGTTATGTACCTTAGATCTGACAACCAGACTCTTGCGGACTGGATTACTGTTGACGGCGAGGAAGGTACTATCAGTCTTAACTGGCCCTCTGATTATTCAGACACCACCACATATTGTTGTCGTTCAAACATCTGGAAGGATTGGTCTAATTGTTATATTATTCCCGTTGAACCCGGCGAAACCTACAGAGTTGAAATGGACGTTGAATCTGACTATTCTAATCAGTCTGCTTATGTTGGTAATTTATGCTTCTACACAAGAGGTGGTTCAGGTGAGGCTGATGAAAAAAATGTTAAACCCGGATATAACACATGGACATTTAAAATTGATAATGAAAACAATACAAAGATGCTTGTTCGTTTCGACAACTTGCAACCGGGCACAACTGTTAAGTTTTCAAATATCAGAATTTATAAAGAGTCAGATTATGAAAAAGTTCAGTCAATCACATATCCCAACACACAGAGAGATTACTGTGTAACGGATATTACTGCTCTTCCGACTCCCGTTCGTCCCGGCTATACATTTAAAGGCTGGTACACAGACGAGGCTTGCACAGTTGCCGCAACTCAGGCTGACCTTGCAAACAGCGTAACAGTTTACTCCAAGTGGAATGATTATGCTTATGATGTAAACTATGATAACATCTTCTCATTCTCTGATTGGGCATCGTCAACAAACAACCTCAACGGATCAACTGTTGGTACAATGACGATTGATAATAATGCCGGCTCGGTAACCATTAAAGATACTGCAGGTGAAGCAGGTGGTACCGCAACAAATAGCAACGGTGATAAATATAATATATATGACGTATATACCGCTTACAGTTCATCTACAGGATACAGAATTCCCGTTGAACCTTCAACAAGCTATACAGTCGAGTTTGATGCTACCGTTGATAGTTCAAATCTCGGTCAGTTCTTCACCTTCTATTATCAGGATGCAGGTACAACAGCCTCTGCTGTAAACAAGCATAACGGTTGGAGAGGTTCAGACTGGCCCACAGCTTCTTCGGACGGAAAGTATAGAATTACATTCACAACTCCTTCAGATGCTAAATATATCGGTATGCGTTTCGGTACATACCTTGACGGCTCGGAAGTTACTTTCTCAAACATCGCTATCTATAAAACATCAGACAAATCAGTTGTTGACAGTATTACAAACCGTGAAATCCGTGACGTAATCTCCGGCGACCTTGAGATTTACACACCTGTCAGACCCGGTTACACCTTCGGCGGCTGGTACGATGCAAGCGGTAATAAGGTTACATCTGCAACAGCGATTGCCGCAACATCTTCATTACATCTTACATCAAAGTGGACAGTTAACTCTTATAAGGTAAACTTCGATAACCTTTTCGATTTCTCTAAGTTTACACTCACCACAGATACTATTAAGGAAATCAGCAACAGAACCGATACAGGTTTTACCATGACATCGCTCAGCGGTAACGACGCCAACACAGGTTTCAGTTATTATATCCCTGTTGAAGCAGGTAAGACCTATACACTTTCAGCTGACGCTTCATTCACAGCTGCCGTCGCAGGCACAGGCTATGATATTTATATTCAGTGCCTTGATTCCGCAATGGCAGGTGAAACATCAGCTACCGTAGTAGGTGGTACAGGAAATGCCGGCAAGGAAAGCAATGTATATATCCGTATTTCCGGTCAGACAGCTACTAATCCTTATATTACATTCACAGCAGGCGATACAACTGCTTACGTTAAGATAAGATTTGATGCCAATAATGCAGGTAACATCCTTACAGTAAACAACATCCGTCTTGTTGAAGATGGTACAGTTGCAGACGGTGTATCATGGCATCCGACACAGGACATCACCTACGATGCAGCCTACGGCACACTTCCCACACCCACAAAGACAGGTTATGCTTTCAGCAATTGGACTTTGGCTGACGGTACAACAGTAACGAAAGACACAGTTGTTTCAACCGCTGCAAATCACACCCTTTACTCCACCTGGACTCCGATAACTTACAACATCAGCTTTAATGCAAACGGCGGTTCAGGCTCAATGTCAGCTCAGACCATTACCTACGATAAGGCAACGGCACTTACCGCAAATGCCTTCACAAAAACAGGCTACACCTTCGCAGGTTGGAACACCAAGACTGACGGCACAGGCACCGCTTACACAGACAAGCAGAGCGTTACAAACCTTGCATCAACACAAGGCGCAACAATAACTCTTTACGCTCAGTGGACAAAGAATACCTACTCAATCGTATTTAACGGCAACGGTGCAACAGGCGGCTCAACTGCCGGCATCAGCAATGTCGGTTATGACGATACAGGTAAAACTCTTACAGCTAACGGATTCACAAAAACAGGCTACACCTTTGCAGGTTGGAATACCAAGGCTGACGGTAGCGGTACTTCTTATGCAGACGGCGCAAGTTATACAAAACTCAGCGCAACTAACGGTGCAACCGTAACCCTTTACGCCCAGTGGACTGCTAACACCTACACCGTTCAGTTCAACTCTAACGGCGGTACAGGCTCAATGTCAAATCAGGTTATTACCTACGATAAGGCAACGGCACTTTCCGCAAATACCTTCACAAGAACGGGTTATACCTTCAAGGGTTGGTCAACAAGCAGTACTGCAACCACAGCAACCTACACCGACAAGCAGAGCGTTACAAACCTTGCAACAAGCGGTTCAGTAACCCTTTATGCAGTGTGGAGCATTAACAGTTATACCGTTAAGTTTGTAAATGCCGCAGGCACAACCGTATCAACGGCAACTTACACCTACGGTACAGCAGCTTCAAAGGTTACGGTTCCTTCAAATACCGCTGCTGATTATGATTCAGCAAATCATTACTCATACTCTTGGCCCACGATAAATGCTGTTACGGCTGATGTAACTTATACTGAAATTAAATCAGGCACAGCTCATTCCTATACTTCAACTGTTACAACTGCCGCAACATGTACAAAAGACGGTGTCAGAACCTATAAATGTTCAGGTTGTGCTTATAGTTATACAGAAGCAATCACCGCTACGGGTCATACAGCAGGTACTGCAGTTAAGGAAAATGAGGTTGCAGCAACATGTACGGTAGACGGTTCTTATGATTCAGTTGTTTATTGTACGGTATGTAAAGCAGAAATAAGCAGAGAAGAAAAAACCGTTACGGCAACAGGTCACACCTTCGGTACAACAACCGCAGCACAAGCAGCAACATGTCTTGCCGAAGGTAACAGTGCATATAAGCAGTGTACAGTATGTAAACTCTACTTTGCAGGTGATGCCGCAACAAATTCAACTGCAGGTAAGAGTGATACAACATCATTTGTTATTGCTAAACTTGCACATTCTTACACAGGCGCAATCAAGTCTGACGGTAACGGCAAAACTGCAACTCACTCCTACAAGTGCGTAAACGGCTGTAACGAATACGGCGGTGCTGTAACTCACACATGGAACAGCGGTTCAGTTACAACTGCCGCAACCTGTACCAAGGAAGGCGTTAAGACTTACACTTGTACAGCAACCGATTGCGGTGCAACATATACTGAAACCGTTGCAGTTGACAGTAGTAACCACGTAAATAAAGAAAATAAAGCAAAAGAAGAACCCACCTGTACAGAAGTCGGTTATGAATCAGGTGTATACTGTAATGACTGTAAGAAGTGGATTTCCGGTCACGCTGAAATTAAAGCAACCGGACACGATTTCACTCCTTCTGCTGATAGAGTAAACCAACTCAACGACGGTACACATAACTGGACTTGTGCTAACGATTGTGGCGCAGTAGGCACAGCTGAAGGCGTTGACAAAGCAACCTCTTGTGTTTATGAAGTTATTGATTCTAAAGATGCAACTTGTACAGAAGACGGTTATAAAACATTTACTTGTGAAGATTGTGGATATGGTTATTCGGATAGAATAATTACAAGTGGTCATAATTATGGCGAATGGATTACAGAAGTTTCTGCAACTTGTGTAAAGACCGGTACACTTGGTCATTATAATTGCTCTGTATGCGGTAAGAATTTTAACGCAGATAAGACGGAACTTTCAGACCTTACAATTGCTAAAGATTCCACAAATCATGTTGGTGAAACATATACCAAGGACGAAGATATCGTAGCAGGTACATGTATCAGCGAAAAGACATGGAACGAAGTAACCTATTGTAAAGACTGTGATGCAAAGCTCAGCACAGAAGCAAAGACCGGTGAAAAGGATTCAACAAACCATAAAGG
>CAYNIN010000090.1:0-6970 GCA_964397395.1 uncultured Faecalibacterium sp. | reverse complement strand
CAAGTGCCGGTGAAATGGGCTTCAGAGGCTCAAGAAAATCCACTCCCTTTGCTGCACAGACAGCTGCTGAAACAGCTGCTAAAGCTGCAATTGAACACGGAATGAAAACCGTTGAAGTATATGTTAAGGGACCCGGTGCAGGTCGTGAAGCTGCTATCAGAGCTTTACAGACAGCAGGTCTTGATGTAACTCTTATCAAAGACGTTACACCGATTCCTCACAATGGCTGCCGTCCCCCGAAAAGAAGACGTGTATAACGGAGGTACAAACGTATGGCAAGATATACAGGTGCGGTATGTAAAATGTGCCGCCGTGAGGGTAAGAAACTCTTTTTAAAGGGTGACAGATGCTACACTGGCAAATGTGCTATTGAGCGTCGTTCTTATGCTCCCGGTCAGCATGGACAGAACCGTAAAAAGAATTCTGAATATGGTCTCCAGCTTCGTGCAAAGCAGCAGGCCAGACGTTACTACGGTATTCAGGAAGGTCAGTTCCATAAGTACTTCATTATGGCTGAAAAGAAAACCGGCGTTACCGGTGACAACCTTCTCAGAATTTGTGAAAGCCGTCTTGATAACGTAGTTTACACACTCGGCTGGGCTTCTTCACGTGCAGAAGCAAGACAGCTCGTTACCCACGCACACTACACAGTTAACAACCAGAAGGTTGATATTCCTTCATACCTTCTCAAAGCTGGCGATGTAGTTGCAATTAAGGCTAAGAGCCGTGACAGCGTTAAGATTAAGGCTGTTCTTGAAGCAAACGCATCAAGACCCGTTCCCACATGGCTCGAACTTGACCGTGAAAATTACTGTGCTAAGGTTGTAAGTCTTCCCACTCGTGATCAGATTGATACACCTGTTGAAGAACACCTTATCGTAGAATTCTATTCTAAGTAATAACGGTTAGTTATTAGCGTAAAACACATCCACAAATAAGTAAGGAGGGTTTTGCATGATAGGCATTGAAAAGCCCAGAATCGAAACTGCAGAATTAGCAGCTGACGGAAGTTACGGTAAGATTATCGTTGAACCGTTGGAGCGTGGCTATGGCGTGACATTAGGCAACAGTCTGAGAAGAATTCTTCTTTCGTCACTTCCCGGTTACGCAATCACCAGTGTTAAGATTGACGGTGTACTCCATGAATTTTCAACAATTCCCGGAGTTAAGGAAGATGTAACAGAAATCATTCTCAACCTTAAAAACGTCATCCTTAAGATTCACGGTGAAGGACCTAAAACAGTGTACATTGATGCAAGCGGCGAAGGCGAAGTTCTCGCAGGCGACATCAAGTGTGACTCAGAAGTTGAAATCATCAACACAGATTATCACATCTGTACCCTTGATAAAGATGCAAACATCAACATGGAACTCACTGTTAGCAAAGGTCGTGGATATGTATCAGCAGAGCAGAATAAAAAGCTCATGCAGCCTGCAATCGGTGTAATTGCGATTGACTCAATCTATACACCTATTCTCAAGGCTAACTATACAATTGACGACATTCGTGTCGGCCAAGAAATTGGTTTTGATAAGCTCACACTTGAAGTGTGGACAGACGGTACAATCTCAGCAACTGAGGCTGTTTCGCTCGGAGCCAAGTTTCTCAACGAACATCTCGCTTTGTTCGGTGACCTCTCAGGTGAGGCATACGACACAGAGATAATGGTTGACAAAGGCGAAGACGCCAAAGAAAAAGTTCTCGAGATGACTATTGAGGAACTTGACTTGTCAGTACGCTCATTTAACTGCTTGAAGCGTGCAGGCATCAATACAGTGGAAGATTTAACAAACAAGACTGAAGACGATATGATGAAGGTTCGTAACCTTGGTAAGAAGTCACTTGATGAAGTTATCAACAAACTTCACTCATTTGGTCTTGATCTTCGCAGTGAAGACGAATAATAAACAATTTATCTACACAACGGTAAAGGAGTGATTTCAAATGGCAGGTACCAGAAAACTCGGCAGACCCAGCGATCACAGAAACGCAATGCTCAGAGGTATGGTAACTTATCTCTTAGAGAATGGCAAAATTGAAACCACCGTTACAAGGGCAAAGGAAGTACGCTCAATGACTGAGAAAATGATTACTCTCGGTAAGGAAGCAACACTTCACAACAAGCGTCAGGCTCTCGCATACGTTACAAAAGAAGACGTAGTTAAGAAGCTCTTTGACGAAATCGGCCCCAAATACAAGGATGTAAACGGCGGTTACTGCCGTATTATCAAGACCGGCCCCCGTCGCGGTGATGCTGCAGAAATGTGCATTATTGAGCTCGTTTGATAGTACACTATATTAACAAAAGAAGCACCTGAGAAATCGGGTGCTTTATTTTGTTGATTTATTTTTGCTTGTGTGCTAAAATAAATTAAACACTTTTCAGGAGGAAATAGCAGATGTTACTTTTAACCAAAACCTTTATTTCTTGTCTTATATCTTTTATTTTAGTACTTATGCCTTTCGGTCAGAAGGAAATGCCCGAAAGAAAAACTGCTCCCGCCTTTAACGGTACCTTTGTGCAGTCCTGGCTGAGCAGTACCTGGAGCGATGAAGACTGGGCAGAAGAAATCGACGCAATGGAAAAGGATTCGGTGAAACACCTTGTTCTTCAGGATATTGCCAATATGGACAGCGAAGGCAACTGGACAGTTTACTATAACAGTGCGGAGGATACTTTTGAAAATGAAACTGTCAGCACAGATGTTGTAAAGAATGCTCTTGAGGCGGTCAAAGGCACAGACATCAAAGTCTTTGTCGGTCTTACAATGTTTGATAGTTTCTGGACAACGGGTATGTTCAACGGCGACTATATGAAAGTATGCAAAATTACTGCGGATATGCTTGAAGAAATATACTCCCTTTATTATTCCGATTACAAGGATAATTTCTACGGCTGGTACTACACAATGGAGCTTAATAACATTCTCAACTGTCAGCCCATGTCTGCTCTTGCTGTTGAGGGACTTAACCTTGTGCTCGACAAGGCGACGGAAGTTGATGAGTCTTTACCCGTTATGATGAGCCCTTTCACATCGGACTACCTTTCTGCAGGCAAAATTCCCGCCTTTGTGCAGTGGTCACACCTCTTCTCACAGGGACATTGGCGTGACGGCGATATTATCGCACCCCAGGACGCAGTAGGTGCTGCATGGATTGACGAAGATGACCTTGTTGCAGTATGGGAAATGTACTCCCTTGCAATGAAAAATGCAAAGGCAGACCTTAAACTCTGGGCAAATTGCGAAAACTTCACCCTTGCAATTGCCGACGGTATCCTCGCAGGCAGTATTTTAAGACCTGCAAGTGAAAATGTGGTTTCCGTGCCTGCAACTCTTGACAGATTCACAAAGCAACTTGACATCGCATCAAGATATTGCGAAAACATAATCACTTTCTCTTATACTCATTATTACAGCCCCGTTAATGTAAGTTCCGTTTATATTGATACATATAACGATTATGTTGATAACGGCTTCACACTCGAAGACGAAGCACCCGTAATGGCTGACAGCTTCACAAAAGCACAGACCGAGGATGGCGTCGAACTCAACTGGGAAGAAGCCACAGATAATATCGGTATATCTCATTACAGAATTCTCAGAAACGGAGAATTTCTTCACAGAGCCGAAACCTTTGACGGCTATCACAGATTAAGTTTTGTTGACGAAAACGGCTCAGTTAATGATACTTATACTATTGTGGCTGTTGACGGAGCAGGCAACATTTCACAGGATATTACAGCAAAATAAAAACTCAGGTGCCAACTGAAAAAGTTGGCATCTTTTTTATAAAAAGTGAAATTTGACACAGAAAGTACACAATGTACTGTTACTATACACTTGCAAGGAGGAGAGAAAAATGTATAAGATACTTATTGCAGACGATGAAATTAAAATAAGAGCCACAGTCAAGGATTACCTTTCGGCAAAAGGTTTCGATGTGGCTATGGCAAAAGACGGTGCAGATGCCGTTGATTTCGCCGAAAAAGAGAACTTTGACCTTATAATTCTCGATGTTCTTATGCCGAGAAAAGACGGACTCCTGGCTTGCCGTGAAATAAGGACGTTTTCCGATGTCCCCATACTTTTCCTTTCTGCTCTCGGCGAGGAGGAAGACCTGCTTAAAGGTTACAGTTTAGGTGCAGACGATTACATAGTAAAACCCTTTCCGCTTTCTGTGCTTACGGAGAAAATCGGTGCAATGATAAAAAGACACAAGGGTGTGGGCGCTGACGGCAGACTGACACTTCAGGGGATAAGCCTTGACCTTAAAACAAGAGAAGTCCTTGTCTGCGGAAGAAAAATAATATTGACAAACAAGGATTTCAGTTTGCTTCATCTGCTTATGCTGAACAGAGGCACTGTGCTTTCCCGTGAAATGATTATCAGTAAAATCTGGAGTTATGATTTTGACGGCGACGACAGAGTTGTTGATACCCACATAAAACGTTTACGCAAGGCTTTAGGAGAAAAAGCCGATTGTATAGTGACAGTTACAGGTGTTGGATATTCTTTTAAAAAGGAGGAGTAAATATGACGAAGAAAAAGGTTGTTAAATTAGTTGTAGTCGGAATTTTATTGTTCTTTATTGTGTCGTCGGTGCTGAACTATGGAGTAGCAAGCGAAATGATGGCTTCGGATTTCAGAGAAGTTGCCAATAATTTATATACTCCGTACTATTTTCAACTGGATTTTGAAAGTACAAAAAATTATAAAACAGAATGTGCAGAAAGTTCAGGTTACAGCATCGGAGAATTGTTTTTGTACGAACTTAACTATTGGTATATTTCATCTCGTTACCCATGTTCACTTGCAATGGCGGATAAAAACGGAAATTTAATTTTCGCACCTAAAAACTATTTTCTGACTACCGCAGACGAGGGACACTATTTAGTTTATATAAGCATAGATGAATATACAACAGATGAATTTATCCGTGAGTTCAATGAATTTAGGAGTCTGGCAGATAAACGGCATACTGTTGCTGTTAATGAAATCAGCGCATATAAAAACGGAAATGACTATATACCCGTATCTGCAACCTTCTATATAAGGGGCACTGACCATACAAAAACTTTTGTATTTTCCGATTATCCTGTAACAGATACTTTTTCTAAATATGCAGCATATTATCGTTTTAATGAAATTGAATCTGCAAGTTACAATAAGAAATACTATGATTTGTTAGAAGAAGCAGTAAAAGAGCGTTATGCAGAAGATAAGGATAATGAAAATGCTTGGAACGGCGGCGGAGGATTTACGGACAGTAACGAAAGCATAGGGGATAATATAATATTCATTGAGGGAGAAGAAGAGTTCAAAATATATTATGCGATGAAATATAATCAGTTTCTCGCTGTACTCTTTTCCGATGATTTCCTCTATTTGACAATTTATCTTGCAATAATGTTTATCATTGCAGGAAGTATATTTCTTCTGGTTTGCCTTAAACTGCTTAAAAAAAGCAAAAAACTCGACCAAGCCCGTAAAACCTTCATCTCTGCCGCATCTCACGAACTGAAAACGCCCATAGCCGTTATACAGAATCAGTGCGAATGCGTTATGGAAAATGTGGCTCCCGAAAAGAACGGCGAATACATACAGTCCATTTATGATGAAGCCTTGCGAATGAACTCCATTGTTACTTCTCTTTTAAGTTATAACCGACTTTCGCAGATGACGAAGATAAACAAGGAGAATTGTGATCTCAGTCTGCTTTTAAAAGAAGAAGTGGAGAAATACCGCAGTTTTGCCAAAAGTGCAGGTGCAGAGTTTATTGAAGATATTGCCGACGGTGTTTATGCACAGTGCAATACCGAGATGATGAAAATGGCGGTGGATAATCTTCTGTCAAATGCGGTAAAATACTCCGTTGGTGATAAAAAGATAAAAGTCAGTCTGACGGCGGATAAAAAGGGATTTATCCTGTCAATATCAAACCCTGCCGACGAAAAGAGCAAGGATATAAGCAAAAATTGGGATATACTTGCAAGGGGTGACCTTTCCCGTGAGCGTGACGGAAATGCAATCGGTATGGGACTTCCCCTTTGCCGCAGAATTTTTGAACTTCACTCTTACAAGGCTGACTGTTATTATGAGGGCGGTCAGGTGTGCGTTAAAGTCAGACCGTCGGGCAAATAACATAATATTTGGCGATACTTCACAATGAAGTGTCGCCTTTTTCGTCTGTTTTAACAAGATATAAAATATTTTTTTGAAAATCATTTGTGAGGAAATAATATGAAAATCAAAGAAAATCGAAGAAAACACGAGATTTCAAAATGTAAATTAAAAAAATACAAAAAAGGTGTTGACAAACAAAAACACTTGTGATAATATATCAAGGCAATAAAACAAAAACTATGGAGGAAAAAAAGTTATGTCAACTTATATGCCCAAAGCAGGCGACATCACTCGCCAGTGGTATGTTATTGATGCTGAAGGTAAGCATCTCGGCCACGTAGCTGCAAAAGCTGCAGATCTTCTTCGTGGTAAGCACAAGACAACATTCGCACCCCACGCTGACTGCGGTGACCACGTTATCATCATCAACGCTGATAAGGTTGTTCTCACAGGTAAGAAACTCGAACAGAAAATGTACTATCATCACACAGGTTACATCGGTAACATGAAGAAGGTTAAGTACTCAACCCTTATGAAGACAAAGCCCGAATTTGCAATGACAAAGGCTATCAAGGGTATGATTCCCGACACAACCATCGGCCGTCAGGCTCTCACAAGACTTCGTGTATATGCAGGTGCAGAACACGCACACGCAGCACAGAAACCCGAAGTTGTTGAACTTTAATAGAAAGGGAGGAAATCAGAATGTACGAAACAACACCGTTCTTCTATGGCACAGGTCGTAGAAAGAAGTCAGTAGCAAGAGTACGTGTATATGCAGGTACAGGTAAAATCACAATCAACGACAGAGATATCGACGATTATTTCGGTCTTGAAACACTTA
>CAYNIN010000089.1:0-7111 GCA_964397395.1 uncultured Faecalibacterium sp. | reverse complement strand
TGCACATTTCCTTAAATATATTCCCGATAAGATGTTATCGTCCGAGCAGATACAGACAAAAAAAGTTGCACTTGCTGAAGACGCAAAAAGAATAAAAAAATACCGTGAAGAGAAATTAAACAAAGATTATTTGTTTGCCATAAAAAAGGTGACACGGAGACGGCACAGAGAATGGTTGACAATATTCTATACAGTTACAGGTAAGAAACCAACTATTAAACGCAAAGGAAAAGTCATTGATAAAAACAATAATATGTTAACTGTTGAATTTGAAGACGGCTCAAGAGAAAATTTAACGGCATCAGCTAAAAGCATTGTAGGTGACGAAGGAATATTTGAAATGAAGTCAAATTTCATGGTGAACTTTCAAAAATAATCATATATAGATGTATTAGTTTTTCAACATATCAAATCCCTTATGAACATCCGCAACCAGAAAATGCAGTCGACTTTGTCGGCTGCTATTTTTATTTTCACTATTTATGACTTATAGCCAAAGTAATAAATAAATTTTACCTCCTCACATAAGAAGAAAGCATCACCAATCTCTCGGTGATGCTTTCTTCATTTAAACTGTCCTTATTTAATCTTCACACTCTTGACACTGCTCCAGGAGCCGTAAACGACACCGCTGTCGGTCTTTTTGTAGGTTCTGACTTTGAAGTAATAAGTCTTTCCGCTTGTGAGTGAAGATTTTGTACCCTTGAGGGTGTCTGCGGAATAGTTCTTGACTTTCTTGAATCCGCTATCCTTTTTAGTTGAATAGTAAACCTGGAATCCGCTTTCACCGCTTACATTTGTCCATGTAAGATTTGCCTTGCCCTTTGTTGTTGATGTAACTTTAAGGGTAGGAGTCTTTGTCTTTGTGGCAGTTTCGAAGGTAGATGTGGCGTCACTCCAATAAGCCTTGTCCCCTATCTTCATATATGCCTTGATTCTGAACTTGTATTTGGTACCTGCTTTAAGGTTTTCAACTTTATAACTTGTGGAAGTTGTGGTCTTGATAGCCTCCCACTTCTTCGTTGAAGTGTTGTACTTGTAAACTCTGTAACCTGTTGCACCGCTTACCTTGCTCCAAGAAAGCTTGATTGCAGAACTTGATGCTGCAGTAACCTTAATGTTTGTGGGTTTTGCAGGCTCCGTTGTTGCAGAGAAGGAACTTGTTGCCTGACCCCAGATTTTTGTACTGCCTACGGTCTTATAAGCCTTGATTTTGAACTTATAAGTGGTTGCAGCTTTAAGATTTTTAACTGCGTAACTTGTTTCAGTTGTTGTCTTAACAAGTTCCCACTTCTTTGTGCTTTCGTTATACTTATAAACTCCGTAGCCCGTAGCACCCGTAACTTTATTCCACTTCAATTTAATTGCAGAGGAGGACTGAGAAGAAACGGAAATTGAACTTGTGACCTTGGGACAGATATTGAAGGTAAGAGATTTACTGCCCGAGTAATTGTCACCGATAAAGGTTACTGTAACCGTTGCAAGTCCTACGTTAATATTATTCTTATATGAAACCTTATAATCAGTGCCGAGTTTGAGAGTCTTGCCGTTACTGTCCTTAACGGTTACGGAAGGTTTCTTGGCAGAGCCGCTGTAAGTATATTCTGTGGTGGAAAGTTTGAATGTTGCGGGTTTTGCAATGGGTGTTGAAGATTCGATTTCACCGCAGGAGCACTTTGAAAGAATAGCACCCTCTTTTGTAGGTGTTGCCTTGACAATTTCTGTTTCATAATCATGGTCAAGGTGAACTGTGAACTGACTGAGTTCGGAACCGTAGCAATCCTTTTCAACGGAGTAGTAACGTACTGTGAGAGTCTTGCCGTCGTCGGAGAAATAGAACATTGCAACCATTGCCGTTGCACCGATATTACGGTCAACATACTGAGGGTCAATAAGCATCTGTGTTACGGTGTTGCCGTTAACGCCTTTATCCTGACGGTATACGATATGTTGCCAGGGGTCATGACCCGAAAGCACCATAAGAACGTTTTCGTACTTTGAGAAACATTTTTCCCACATCTCGTCGCCGTCCTGGGCGTCGGTATAGCCTGTGTAGTATGAGGGAGGATAGCAATCACTTGCATCAATGGTAGTGCCGTCACGGTACATATATGCGTGAGTTACCACGATAACCTTGTGATTGGGATGAGCCTTGATAACGCTTTCTGCCCACTTGAGCACTTTAGAACTCGGTGCAAAGTCAAGGGTCATAATGAGATAATCCGTGCCCTGAATATTAAAGTAACGGTAGGAGTTAGTAAGGTCGCCTGTAACGGTACCGCCCTCGGGAGTGTCCTCTTCCCTTGTGACAATAGTCACTGAACCGTCCGCATTGACAGTCTTGATAACGCCGGGCTGATCAGGGTCAGTGAGCGAAACTTTACCTGAGTTCATCATACCGTCTACTGTTGTTTCATAGTAACCGTTATGAAGATTTCTGTTAAAATCGTCCCAGTCGTCGTGATTACCTCTTGTAAGTACATAGGGAATTACGCCGTTGAGTTTGCTGATAATTCTGTTGGCAGTTTCCCACTCGCCGTCGGTACTGTCATCGGTGATGTCACCAAGACCTATAACATACTCGATCTTCTGTGAGTCCTTATTTTCAAGAATCCAATCATAAAGTGCTTCCATTGCCTCGGGGTCATTTTCACACATTGTCTGAGTGTCACCGATAACAGCAAAGGAATATTCAAAATCAGTTACGGGCTCAACCTCATCTTTATCAAGCCAGAGTGCAATATGCTCAAGGTCGTTGCCGTTACTTGAAAGATCTTTTACAAGATGTTCGTCACAGCGGGTAAGGTTATATGACACAAGAAGGTTTTTATCGGAAGTGTCGATACCGTTTGAAAAGTCATTTGCAACTTCACTTGCAGAGCGAAGGTCAGACCATAAAGCAACGGAGTTGATAATACCGGGGAAGTAAGTTGCGTTGCCGTTTTTGAGGTCACCGCCGACAACAAAATTGTGCTTTTGCTCGTAAGCTGTGAAAGAACCGATAGAAACGCTCTGTTTAAGTGCGCCGTCTACATAGCAGTGCATCTTCTTTTTTGAGAAGTCCATAACAATTGCAAGGTGAACCTTTTCGCCCGTTGCAACGTTAACATTTTTGAATGTATAGGTGTACTGCTTGGAGTTACTTGCTACATTGCGGATAACAACCCTTGGCTGACCGCTGCTTGTAAGAGAGAATACAAGAGAGGGATCATAAAGTCCGTCGTTACCGAGAAGTGTTACCGTTTTTGTAAGGTCGTCTGCATCAACGGAGAAAGTTGCCTCAAAAGTAAGGGGCATTTTACTGAGTTTTTCGCTGAAAACATACTGCTCGTCAATGTTGCAGGTAAGTCCGTCAGCATCAACACATTCAACACAGTCCACAACTTTTACTTTTACGGTATATTTGTGAGTGCCGTCAGTTACGGTAATAGTTGCACTGCCCTTACCTACTGCAGTGATTTTTCCGTTTTTAACGGTGGCAACACTTGTCTTGTTTGAAGTCCAGGTAAGAGTCTTGCTGCCGGTATAAGTTACATCGAGGTTATAACTCTGACCGGGCTCAAGAGTGATGTTTGCAGGTGAAGCCATAAGGTCTTTGCTGATAAGACCGTAGGAGTATTTATCTCCGAAAATATTATAGTAGTTACCGCCGGTTTCTTCTGTTTCATTGATTACCAGGAAGGAGTTTGTACGGTAGTTATAAGCAATAGGGTAAAAGTTACAGGATGTCAGAAGGCTAATGTTGTGTCTTACGCCATCTTCAACGTAACTTACCATCATATCCTTTGCGTGTATACGCTTAACATTCTTGATACTCTTATAACCGATTTCGGTACCAACATTAAGGCTGTCCATATAAGAACTGTCGTAGTCATAAACACGAATTGCATATTTGTTGTTGATGTTGGCATTTTCGCAGAAGGCTTTTTCAAGAACTCTTGACATCGCATCGGAGATATTACAATTGCTGTAGCCTGATGCGTTCCAAATAAACTCTACATAATCGGTAGAATATTGAAGCTTATCAAGATACTTGCACAAAGGATTCATAACTGTATCCCAGGTGTCAACACCTCCGCCAAAGGGAGTGAAGTAAATCTCAAAGACCTTATCCGTATCAGAGCCCATATATACTATCTGCTCATCCTTGGGTATAAGATTCTCCTTACCGCTTAAAATAAGATTTATCTGTTCTTCATTTCTTTCATTGACGATTTTGCGGAACTCAAACATATCTTCCTGACCTCTGTAATCATACATAAGTTGGAAGTAGTTTTTGGTTATACGGTAAAGCTCGTCGTGGTCTGAGATTATAATACCTGACTGAGCACCGTTGTTTGCGTTGGCTGCTTTGTAGTCAACATCATCAAGGTTACTGCTTCCGAGATAAATACCGCTTGTATGCTCAGTGCCGTCGGTGGCAAGATAGTGGGAAACCACACAGCCCTTAACGTGCTGCATATCGCAGGTTTTATCCGACACATTCCAGCCTACTCTTCCCAGGTAAAGGAAATCAGAAACCTTTTTGCCCGGAGCATATTTATTGTAGCAATAGGTTTCACTTGCTGCATTGAAATATTTTTCGTGGTCTATAATACCCTTGTACTTGAGATTGTCACTTTGTGTGGGGTCATACTGTTCACGACCGTATGAATTAAGTTGAGTAACCAATGTTACTTTGATACCCATTCTTGCCGCTTCGGCAAACATATAGGAAAGACGTACAAAGCCCTGCTCGTCGTAGTTGGTACCGAAAAGAACTCGTCCGTATCCGTAATACTTGCTTTCGGGAATAACGCAGACGGAGTAGGTTGTGGAAGTACGGTAGTTTGCATAGTAGATTTCCACATCTTCTTCGGGATGGGCAATTTTATACTGTATGCACTGGAAAATCAAAATTCCGAGACCTACGTTAGGGTCACTCTGTGACTCATCATAAAGACGGTAGAAAGCCTCTGCCGTTACAGTTTTGCCATTGATATTTGCATAGGTGGTATGTCCTAATCCCTGGAAGTTTTCAGGGTTGTTGTTGGCAGGAAGTGCATCGTAAAAAGGAGTTACCGTATGCTTGTTATATTCTTTGATGTTTTTCTGAATCTGAGGAAAAATCGTTTCAAAGAAAGGCGCATCCACATCCGTTTCACCAATTAAGTAGTTGGTTACGAAAGCACTTGTTTCACTTGGAGGAACGAACTCGGCAGCCCGGGCGAGGGTTATACCCCCGACCAGAACTACTGTACACGCCAGAATGTAAAATAATGTGTTTCTTAATTTTTTCATCATATTAGTCACCTCACATTTTCATCAAGGCATTTGTGTCATACCAAACACAACAACGGGGTCATGGTCGAAATCACTGCAGATATATTCTGTAGTGTTCCATTCAACATCGCTGGTGTAGGTGGTATAAAGTGCAGGCGGATTTGAGTAACCGGCTTTGGTGTTATAAAGATGCACTAATTTGCCGCCGGTTGAAGTGTTGTCGCTCATTGTAATCTCGCCTGTCAGATATACTCGTGAATAGTTTGAAGTTACATAGATAACCGCTCCGTTTGCCTTTGCAGTGTTACCCGTTGCAGTGATGCCGTCAAACTTTGCAACACTTGAACTTCTTAATTCAACAGCACCGCCCGTTGAAGTAACAGATGAGTTGTTTGTAAAAGTACAATTTTTAAATACAACCTTAATTTCTGTGGGGTCTGTTGCATCGGTCTGATTGCCGTTCATAATTTCAACAGCACCTGCAGTTGAGGCTGTTGATGAGTTTGAAGTGAAGATACAACCCGTAGCGTTAATTACAAGGTTGGGGCTCTTATCGTCCGTTGAAACAGCACCGCCTCTGCCTGCAGCAGTATTACTTGTAAAGGCTACATTTGTAAGGTTAAGAGTTGTTGCTGCTTCACCTACGTCGGTTGTGTCATCTGTTGTATCCTTATCGCTTGAATCTGCAACAAGGATTGCACCGCCGTTACCGGTTGCACTGTTGCTTTCAAAACTGCCGCCGATAACTGTAACTGTGGCGCCTTTATCTGCCGAAACAGCACCTGCAGTAGCCGAGGTATTTGACTTGAAGGTACAGTTTGTAATTTCTGCAGTACCTTTGCCTGAGATGTAGATTACACCGCCGTTTTTAACTGCATTGTTGCTTGTGAAGGCTGTATCCTTGGCCTCAATTTTACCGCTTGAAGTAAAGTTAATAACACCACCGTTGTTCTTTGCAGTATTTGATGTAAATTCAGAACTTTCAACAGTTACGCTGCTTGTACCGCTTGCGAAAATCACACCGCCGTTGTTATTCGAGTTGCCGCTTGCAGTAACATTTGTAAGAGTACCTTTTGATGAGCCCGTGAAGTATACAACACCGCTACCGCTCTTTGATGCAACATTGTCGGTAATGAAGGAGTTATCCATATCGAGAGTACTTGAACCGATAAATACCATGGCTGAGCCCGTTGCACCGTCGGAATTTTTAATAACACTCTGATTGTTAATTGTAACTGCAGAGGAGTTTGCTGTAAGTGTACCGCCGTAATAGCCTGACTTGTTGCCGTCAAAGGTTGAACCGCTTACGGTGAGAGAAGTTTTAACAACGTTGATTGCACCGCCGCCGTGAGAATTGGTGTAACCGCTTACATCAACATCATAGTTCGACTGATTTGAACTGAAGTTTGCACCCGTAACGTTAACACTTGAGTTTTCAAGAGCGTAGATAACGCCGCCTGAAGGAGCAATGTTTCCGCTGAAGGTACCGCCGCTTACTGTAACTGTTGCGCCGCAAGCATTGATAACACCGCCATAGCCGTAGTAAACTTCTTTGTTATCTACAGTATAAGCAGATGCTTTTGCTTCATTGCCTGTTGCAGTAACATCGGTAAGAGTAGCAGAACCGTAACCTACATAGATTGCACCGCCGGCTTCGCCGTTACCGTCGTTTTTGCCGTCATAACCTTGAACTGTGTTACCTGTAAAGACGGTCTTGTTGAAGTTAACTTCACAGCCTGTTCTTGCACTTACTGCACCGCCTGCCATTGCAGAGTTGCCTGTAAATGAGCCGTCGGTCATATTCACAACACCGGGAACGGCAGGAACTTCCGGAGTGGTTTCAGTTGCT
>CAYNIN010000088.1:5247-7120 GCA_964397395.1 uncultured Faecalibacterium sp. | reverse complement strand
TGTTATGATTTTATCTTCCCTTGCCATGTATCCCGTTTACGACGTTATCACCGACTTCGTTGCAGGCAAGGCAGATTCAAGCGACTTTTCAACCATTGCTTTCTGGCTGATTGTTATGGCTGTCGGCTATGCGGTAGGCTCCCTTTGTTCTCTCGCATACCAGAGAATTATGCTGACAGTTTCCGCAAGAACTCTGGCAAATATGCGCCGTGACCTTTTCAATCACATTCAGGGGCTTCCCCTTGAATTTTTCGACAAGAGAAAAACCGGGGCTATTATGAGCCACTTTACCAATGACGTGGGCAGAGTCAGCGACCTTGTCAGTAACTATCTGCCAAACCTTATTTCATCGGTAATTTCTGCGGTAATGACAATTGCTATTATGCTCTGGCTTTCCTGGCGTCTTACCCTTACTATAACCGTTGCCATAGTCCTTATGTTTGCAACTGTTTTTCTCATTACTGCAAAGTGCTCTCCTCTTTTCAAAAAGCAGCAGAAGGCTGTTGCGGAAATGAACGGCTTTACGGAAGAATATATCAGAGGTATCAAAATCGTTCAGCTTTTCTCCCACGAAAAAATAGCAAAAGATACTTTCCATACCCTTAATGAAAACTACCGCAAAACAGGTGTCAAAGCCAACATCATCGGCGGCTTTATGTCACCGATTATGTCCCTTATAACAAGACTTAACTATGTTATCGTTGTTATTTACGGCGCATACCTTGTCGTAAACGGTGTTATGACCGTTGAGGCTCTTGTTACATACGTCAAGCAGTCCCAGAGTTACGCTTCTCCCATTGCCTCTATCGCAAGTTCTTACAGTTCTCTGGTTTCCGCCCTTGCAGGTGCCGAGCGTATTTTTGAAGTTCTCGACACTCCCACAGAAACCGACGAAGGTAAAGTTACTCTTGTAAAAATCCTCAAGAATGCTCTTGGTGAAACCGAAGAAACTGACGGCAAAGAAGGCGAATTTGCCTGGAAAGTGCCTGCAGAAAACGGTGCAGAATATGTGTCCGTCAAAGGTAACATTGAAGTTAAGGATATAACCTTCGCTTATGTTGAAGGTACAGACGTACTTAAAGATGTTTCCGTCACCGCCGAAAGCGGCACAAAGGTTGCTTTCGTGGGCTCAACGGGTGCAGGTAAAACAACAATTACCAACCTTATCAACCGTTTTTACGAAATTGACAGAGGTCAGATCACCTATGACGGTATTGACATCAAGGACATCAGAAAAGATGACCTGCGTCACTCTATGGCAATGGTTCTTCAGGATACAAAACTCTTTGCAGGTACAATTGCCGACAATATCCGCTACGGCAAACTTGATGCAACAGACGAAGAAATTATTGCGGCGGCAAAAATCGCAAATGCCCACTCCTTTATTGAAAAACTGCCCAAGGGCTATGATTCGGAAATCCGTGCCGACGGCGTTAATATCAGTATGGGACAGGCTCAGCTTATCAACATTGCCCGTGCCGCAATTGCAGGTGCTCCCCTGCTCATTCTTGACGAGGCAACATCTTCCGTTGACACAAGAACAGAGCGTCTTATCGAAATCGGTATGGATAAGATTATGGAAGACCGCACTGTTTTCGTTATCGCTCACAGACTTTCAACGGTCAGAAACTCCGAAAAGATTATTGTTCTTGAAAAGGGCGAGATTATCGAAGAAGGCGACCATAAGAGTCTTATTGAAAAAGGCGGCAAGTATTATCAACTTTATACCGGCACCTTTGAGATGAAATAATAAAAACGGCAGATTGCTCAACAACAAGCAACTGCCGTTTTTTTCTTATATCAATTCTGCATAATTTCTTCTTGCATAAATTACACGCATTATGTATACCGTCTGACCGGGTTCATCCACTGT
>CAYNIN010000088.1:0-5147 GCA_964397395.1 uncultured Faecalibacterium sp. | reverse complement strand
CACTGTATTTCTCCTTCAGTTCTTTAAACAGTTCCGCACCGTCTTTATGGTGTCCTTGTCGCAAAGCCTCCTGAGCTTCTTCAAGTTTTTTATACACACTGTCTGCGAACATAGTTCTTTCATAAGTTTCCATACTCATTATAACCATATCTCCGTAACCGTTTTTTGTAATAAAAACAGGTTCCGATGTGCTATGGCAAAGTTCGGAAATCTCTGATGTATTTTTTAAATCTCGGATTGGAATAATATTTGGCATTATATCACCTCTATAGTTTATTATGGCTTAATTGTACCATAATAATGCCTCAAAGTCAACTTATCTTTTGCGGCTTTCATAAGTAAATTTTTATGTAAAAGTCAAATGCCACAACTAAACCTCAAAAGCAAAGAGGGAATTTGTCTTTAATGTCGAAAATGAGTTTTTCAACCTTTTTAAATTGACAAAGAAAGAGTCGATATGCTATAATCTGTGAGTAAAAATTTATACCTTTATATATGGTATATGTTCCCTTGAAACTGACGGATAAGTGGAGCACCACACGGATCGGGGGACTAAATATTCAGTCGACCGTCTGGGCTACTTACAAGGGAAAATACCCTTTTTGTAAGTGTGCCTTTTTTTGTTTTTACAAACGCTTTTTATATTTATAAATCATATTAAGGAGGTTCTTCTTTATGAAAAAAGTTGCAATCATCATGGGAAGTGACAGCGATATGCCTGTCGTTTCAAAAGCCGCCGAAACCCTCAAGCAGTTCGGTGTACCCTTTGAAATGCACATCTATTCCGCTCACCGCACTCCCGAAGAAGCAAAGAAATTCAGTGAAAATGCAAGAGAAAAGGGCTTCGGCGTAATCATTGCCGCTGCCGGTATGGCGGCTCATCTTGCAGGTGCAATTGCCGCAAACACAACCCTGCCCGTTATCGGTATACCTATGAAATCAAAATATCTCGACGGTATTGACGCCTTACTTTCAACTGTTCAGATGCCTTCAGGTATCCCCGTTGCAACAGTTGCCATAGACGGTGCAGTCAATGCCGCTTTGTTGTCTATTGAGATCCTTGCAGTAACCGACGAAGACCTTGCAAAGAAACTCCTTGACAAAAGAAATAAAGACACAAAAACAGTTCTCGAAAAAAATGCCGCTGCCGAAAAGCAGTGGAATAACTGATAAAATCAAATTAACGGAGGTTATTGAAATGGAAAAAATTTACACAGGTAAAACAAAGGACGTATTCAAACTTGAGAACGGCAACTGCCTTCTTAAATTTAAAGATGACTGCACAGGCAAAGACGGCGTTTTTGATCCGGGTGAAAATTCAGTCGGTCTCACAATTGACGGCGTAGGTGACGTTAACCTTCGTATGTCAATTTACTTCTTCGAAAAGGTTAACGCAGCAGGCATCAAAACTCATTATGTAAATGCAAACCTTGCAGACACAACAATGGAAGTTCTTCCCGCAAAAGTGTTCGGTCACGGTCTTGAGGTTATCTGCCGTCACAAAGCAGTCGGCAGTTTCATCCGCCGTTACGGTGATTACATTGAAGAAGGCGCAGACCTTCCCGCTTATGTTGAAATGACATTCAAGAACGACGAAAAGGGCGATCCCCTTGTAATCAAGGATGCTCTTGTTGCCCTCGGAGTTATGACCGACAAGCAGTATGACGACATCAAGGAAATGACTCAGAAGATCACTCAGATTGTTGCTGATGACCTTAAAGAAAAAGGTCTTGTTCTTTATGACATCAAGTTTGAGTTCGGTTACGACCCCGAAGGCAACGTAATGCTTATTGATGAAATCGCATCGGGTAATATGCGTGTTTATAAAGACGGCAAGTATATTGATCCTATGACACTTTCCGAACTTTTCTTTGCATAATCAGGTAAATTTTTAACATCAGATCGGCGAAAATCCGCCCTCAAAAAACGGATTCGGATTATATTCGCCACCCTACTTTTTTTGGAGGTAAAAACTATGGGAGGATTTTTCGGTGCAACATCAAAAAGAGATGTTGTTCTCGACGTTTTCTTCGGTGTTGACTATCATTCACATCTGGGCACCCGCCGTGGCGGTATGGCGGCAGTTAACGAAAAGCACAGTTTCCAGAGAGATATTCACAACATAGAAAACTCACCCTTCAGAACAAAATTTGCAGGCATTACCGACGAAATGCAAGGCAACGCCTGTATCGGCTGTATCAGCGACAGCGACCCTCAACCTATTATTATCCGTTCAAACCTCGGCACCTACGCAATTGCTACGGTGGGCATTATAAACAATGCCGACGAACTTATAAATCAGTTCCTTTCCTTCAGCGGAGGTCACTTTACGGGTATGACAGGCGGCAGAATCAACTCAACGGAGCTTGCCGCCGCAATGATAAATCAAAAAAGCAATTTTACCGACGGCATTCTTTTTGCCCAGGAAAAAATCAAGGGCTCTCTCACCGTTCTCATTTTGAAGCAGGACGGCTCCCTCATCGTTTCCCGTGATAAACTCGGCAGAACCCCCGTTCTTATAGGCAAAGACAGTGACGGTTACTGCGTTTCCTTTGAGTCTTTTGCTTATGAAAAATTAGGCTATGAATTTTATAAAGAACTCGGTGCGGGAGAGATTGTTGAAATTTCTCCCGAAGAAGTAAAGCAACTTGCACCTGCCCGAAAAAAACTTCGCATCTGTTCGTTCCTCTGGACCTACTACGGCTATCCCAACTCCCGCTATGAAGGCAAAAACGTGGAAGTTGTACGAACAAGAAACGGCGAAATTATGGCTTCTTCCGACAAAGAAAAAGGACTTTGCGAGGGCATCGACTTTGTAAGCGGTGTTCCCGATTCGGGTACGCCTCACGCAATCGGCTATTCAAATGAGAGCCACATTCCTTTTGCAAGACCTTTCATCAAGTATACTCCCACCTGGCCCAGAAGTTTTATGCCGCAAAATCAGAACGAAAGAAACCGTGTGGCAAAAATGAAGATGATTCCCATTCACGAACTTATAAAGGATAAGAGTCTTCTTTTTGTTGATGACAGTATCGTCAGAGGCACTCAACTTCAGGAAACCGTTGAATTTCTCTATTCAAACGGTGCAAAGGAAGTTCACATGCGCTCCGCCTGTCCCCCGATTATGTACGGTTGCAAGTATCTCAACTTTTCCCGTAACACCGGCGACGAAGACCTGATTGCAAGAAGAACCATTCTTGAACTTGAAGGTAAGGAAGGCGAAAAGCATATTGATGAATACAGCGATTCTTCCACCGAAAGAGGTCAGGCGCTTCTGAAAGCAATATGCAATAAATTCAAATTTGCTTCTCTTGGCTATCAGAGCCTTGAAGGTCTTATTGAGGCAATCGGTATCCCCGAAGAATGTCTTTGCACATACTGCTGGAACGGTAAAGAATAAAATACAGGAGATTATATATGGATCATAAAAATTCATTTTCTGCCAGCTATGCTGCTGCAGGCGTAGATATTACCGCCGGTTACAAATCGGTGGAACTTATGAAAAAACACATTGCAAGAACCCGCAACGAAGGCTGTGTTGATGATGTGGGTGGTTTCGGCGGATGCTTTGATTTGAAATGCATCGCAGGAATGGAGCACCCGATTTCAGTTTCAGGCACAGACGGTTGCGGAACAAAGGTTAAACTTGCAATCCTTACGGATAAGCACGACACAATCGGCATTGATGCCGTTGCTATGTGTGTAAACGATATTATCTGTGTTGGTGCCAAGCCCCTTTTCTTCCTTGACTATATTGCCTGCGGCAAAAACTTCCCCGAAAAAATCGCTCAGATTGTTTCAGGTGTTGCCGAAGGCTGTGTTCAGTCGGGTGCCGCTCTCATCGGCGGTGAAACTGCAGAGCATCCCGGACTTATGCCCGAAGAGGATTATGACCTTGCAGGTTTTGCAGTGGGTGTTGTGGACAAGCCCAAAATGATTGATAACAGCAAAATGGCCCCTGGAGATGTGGTAATCGCTCTCCCCTCTACCGGCATTCACTCAAACGGCTTCAGTTTATGCCGTAAGGTTTTTGATATTGATAACAACAATCCCGAACTTTACGTTGCCCGTGAAGAATTGGGCGGCAAGAGCATTGCAGAAGCCTTACTTGTTCCCACAAAGATTTATGTAAAGCCCGTTCTTGCTCTTTTGGAAAAAGTTAATGTCAAAGGCATTTCCCACATCACAGGCGGCGGCTTTTACGAAAACATTCCCCGCTCAATTCCCGACGGACTTTGTGCAAAGATTGACAAATCTTCAATCAAGGTGCTTCCCATCTTTGATGTGATTGCAAAATGGGGCAACATTCCCGAAAGAGATATGTATAACACCTACAATATGGGTGTGGGAATGAGCATCGTGGTTCCTGCTGACGAAGCAGAGTTGTCACTTTCAATTCTCAAAGAAAAGGGCATTGATGCTTACGTTATCGGTGAGATTATCGAATCAGATGAAAAAATAACAATTATCTGAGAGGAAAAAAGCAATGAATAATAAAGCAAGAATTGCCGTTCTCGTTTCAGGCGGCGGCACTAATTTGCAGGCCCTTATAGATGCACAGAAAAGCGGTGTTATTTCCGAAGGCGAAATCAAACTCGTTATTTCCAACGTAAAAAATGCTTACGCCCTTACAAGAGCAAAGGAAAACGGCATTGAAACTGCTGTGGTTTTAAAAAAAGAGCTCGGCGGTCAGGATAATTTCGAAGGTCACATTATCTCCCTTTTAAGAGAAAAAGAAATTGACCTTGTTGTTCTTGCTGGTTTTATGAGCATCCTTTCGGAAAACTTCACGAAACTTTATGCCAATAAAATTATCAACGTTCACCCCTCTCTCATACCCTCTTTCTGCGGAAAGGGTTTCTACGGTCTTCACGTTCACGAAGCCGCCCTGTCCTACGGTGTCAAGGTTACGGGTGCAACGGTACACTTTGTAAACGAAGTGCCCGACGGCGGTGCAATTATTATGCAGAAAGCCGTTGAAATCAAAGAGGGTGACACTCCCGAAGTTTTGCAGAAAAGAGTTATGCAAGAAGCCGAATGGAAAATTCTTCCTCAGGCAGTTAACCTTTTCTGCGGCGGAAAACTTACGGTAAAAAACAACAAAGTATATATAGGAGAGTAACAAATGAAAATTTCAACTATTAAAG
>CAYNIN010000087.1:0-7199 GCA_964397395.1 uncultured Faecalibacterium sp. | reverse complement strand
GCCGTGTCCCTACAAGAGAAATCCTTAAGTTGATGACTTTCTGCCTTTCAGGCAAGGCAAGAAAGCTGTTTTGGGTATTTTATTGCCCGTTCACACTTATCACTTGCCTAAAAAAATATCGGGTGCCTTGCAGACACCCGATTAACAATTTAGTGATTTTTTAGTCGAAGTCGATGATACCTTCAAATATCTTTGCGAAATATTCAAAAATGCTGTTCATTCTTGCAAAGATTGACTGAATTAACTGCCAGAAAGTAATGTTTTCAGTATCCTTTTCTTCTACGACAAAAGTTGCACAGTAGTTGTAAACTGATTCAGTTTCGCCTTCTTTGAGGTAGTGTGCAGGGAATGTACCGCTGTAATATTTTACATCGGATTCAACTTTGTTGCCGTTTTCATCGCAGGGCACCCAACCGTCAAAAGTATAAGTGGCTGACTCGTTCGCAGCTTCCGATTCGGGATTACCGATTGCTGTAACTACGTATGAAGCAGTTGCTTTGTCGCCTTCGGAAACTTTGATGGTCTGCTTAAGAATGCCGTCAACATAGAAGTTAATGGTAATGGGGGGCTCTGTTACTGTTGCGTCTTCTGCAAAAGCAAAGGAAGCAACTGAAAAGATAATAAGAACTGAAAGTAAAATTGATAATGCTTTTTTCATTATATTTTCCTCCGATAAAAGATTTTTGTACCTTAAAAGATACTGATACAGATATATTATAATCCAAAGTTAATATTTTGTCAATATTTATCTTCGATACTCAGAGGTGCTTTGCGTAAATTATAAGGTCGTCTATTTGTTCATTTTTACTATTGAATTTAAAAAAATAATGAAGTAATATAAAAGGCAGACGGGGATTTTATCCCCTACCCACAGTGAAAAGAGGTAAGATAAAATGGGCAAAGCGTGGTTTGACGGTAAAACCGTTGTTGTCACAGGTGCTTCAAGCGGTATCGGTGAAGGTATTGCAAAAAAACTTATAAATGAACACGGCTGTAAGGTTATCGGTGTTGCAAGAAACGTTGAAAAACTCACTTCTCTGAAAGAGAGTTTTGCTGATAAAGACAGTTTCAGTTTCTATACTTTTGATGTTTCGGAAAGAGAAAGTTGGGAAAACTTTGCCCTTAGTCTGAAGCAGGAAAACATCATACCCGATATGGTCATCAACAACGCAGGTATCCTGCCGAAATTTGACCGTTTCACAAACTATTCCATAGAAGAAATCGAAAAGGCTATGCAGATAAATTTTTATTCTTCTGTCTATTCAATGAAAGCCCTTATGCCTGCCGTTATGAAGTCCCCGACTCCCGCTTTTGTGAATGTGGCTTCTTCTGCGGCTCTTTGCTCTCTTGCGGGAACTTCCGTTTATTCCGCAAGCAAGGCGGCGCTTAAAAGCCTGACGGATGCCGTAAGAGAAGAAGTCAGAGGTGAATGTTACATAGGTCTTGTCTGCCCGGGCTTTACAAAAACCAACATTTTCAGAGGGCAGGGTATCACAAGCACCTCAAAGGCGCAAAAGGCTATGGACTTTGTTTCCACCGATTGCGACAGAATGGTAAATCTGATTATAAGAGGCATTAAAAACAAGAGGAGTGATATGGTCTTCGGTGTCGATGCCCACCTTATGAGTGTGGGTAACAAACTTTTCGGTACGGCTTGTTCGAATATAAGCAGTAAGGTTATGAAAATATCGGGATTGTCGCTTTTCAAAAATATTTTCGATAAAAACTAAAAAAACGGAGCGTGAATGTGATGTTCACGCTCTGAATTTTTTGTGGAATTATATGAAGAATACAATCATTACGGTGGCAACAACTGCAAGAAGGAATGTAATGCAGTATCTTTCAAGATAAGCACCTGCATAAGTAAGAGCAACACCGGGGGTGTAAATGATCTTCTGAAGAATGTTACCTTTTTTATAAACCTTTTCCGTCATGTTCATAGCATCTTCGATAAGGGGGAATGCATTTGTGAAAAGAGAAACTGCAAACCAATATGCTACAAGGTTTATAACTGTCATTACCGTATCGTCAATTCTTGCATAAAGAGTGAAAAGAATGGGAACAAGGGCAAGAACAAAAGCGCCGAGAAGATTCATAAGGGCGGGACCAAAGCAGATTGCGAAGGCACCCGAGGGCTTTTCCATAAGATCGTGTTCAATATGGCTTGCCATTTCGTCCTTACGGAGATATCTGTTGTCTTCAACTGGTGTTTTCCAGAGTCTGCAAACCATCTGTTCCCACATGCCTCTGACGAGAGCACCGGGGAAAGTGAGATATTTAATAAAGATATAAAGTCCTGTCATCAGAAGTCACCTCCCTTATCCTGTAATGCTTCGGTAAGAGTAATTTCTTTGTTCATATACTGTGTTACGAGGTCGCTGACATTGTAACCGTAGTAAGCGAGAAGGTCAATCATTTCTTCGTAGATTGAAGTGTCACCCGTATAAACTCCGCAAAGAGCATAAAGGTTACAACCCTGAAGAGTGTAGGAACCTGAGTTCATATAGGTTTCGATATACTCAAGAGCAGTTGCGCCTTCACCTTTAAGAAGGTAGGCAATGGTGTAAACGGGAAGATAACTTACATCGGAACTGTAAGCGGCTTCTTCTGCCTGCTTTGCAATTTCCAGAATAGCATCTGCGTCGGGTTCTTCAAGATAGCGGTAGTAACTTGCCATAGCCGTATAGATGTTCATATCCTGGCGGTTGATGGCAACTCCACGTTCAAAAAGGTTCTTTGTGAGAGCCTCGTCACCGGTAATGGCGGCAACAGCGCAGTAGTTGGCAAGATATGCCCATTCGAAACCTTCACCGATTTCGTCAATCTTTTTAAGTTGCTCAAGTTGAGTTTCGGGGCTTTCGCCGTTAATACTCATAACAACGAACTTGTAATACTCAATGAAAATATCATCGTAAGATTCAAAGGAGCCTGTGCCTTCCTGAAGAGGATTTGATTCCTTGAGGGCTTCAAGAGATGCCATAACTTCATCATAATCAAATTCCTGACCGTTCAGAGCAGCCGAAGCCACAGAACTGACTGCGTAGTAGGTTTCGGTGAGGCTTGTTGATTTTTCTGTGATTTCCACATACTTTTTATTCCAGGGCATCTTGAGGTCGGTTTCTGTAAAGTAAGTATTGATGAGAGTTGCCGCATCGGAATAGTAACCGGTTTTAATATAGCAGTCAATAAGTTCCTTGAGAGCACGGTTGGAAATGCTTTCGCCGCTTTGTCCGCCGTTAAAGTAGGTGTAGTAAGACTGCATAGTGTCCATTGTGTAGCCTGATTTATAATAGGCAGAAGCGTCGGCAACGGTTGACACGTCTGCAAGGTAAGATGAGCCGAAATAAACCGAGGCACAAAGAACAGCCGCCATAACAACGGTCATAAAAATACCGCTCCATCTGAGAGGATACTTTTTCATAGCCTCACGGCATTCGTCACAATAGGGATAATCTTCGCCGTAAGTGCCGGAAACTCTGTTTTCTTCACAGCATTGGCAAAGGGGAGCAGGATCCGTTTCTTCTTCTTCCGAAGTTGCTTCTTCGGGGATTTCTTCAAGTTCCTGAATGATAAGTTCGCTTTCTTCAACGGGGGAACTTCCGTCTTCTTCGGCTTGAGCCTTGTCAAGTTCTTCCTGAAGCATATCTCTGATGCCTTCAAGTTCTTCTTTAAGGTCATCTGTATCTTCTGTTTTTTCGCATTCTTCATTTTCGGAAACTTCTTCGGTCATTTCTTGGGTCGTTTCCTCATTTTCGAGAATTTCGTCTTTTTCAAATTCTTTCAAATTTATACGCCTCCTTTGGCTTAATGCACCTATTTTATCACTCTTTATATAAAAAAGCAATAACAATATTATTATTTATGCTTTAGATTAAACTTAAAACAGGCGATAAATTTTTATTCGCAAACGGAAACACAAGATGATGTGTTGCGGCACAGAACCCGACACAAGAGCCGAAAAGAATGGGGAGAAAATGAAAGAAAATCGCCGCAAAAACATTGACAAACCGGGTGATTTTGATATATAATGATTTTCTGCAAGTTATGTCTTGCTGTGTTAAGATATGCCTTGCTTTATTTTGAAAGCGTCGGACTACTTATTGCTAACACATCTACAACTCCTTGCAATATGTCCCGTTTTTATAAATTAACAAAGGAGGTTAAATGCAATGAAAAGAACTTATCAACCCAAGAAGCGTCACAGAAAAATGGAGCACGGCTTCCGTAAGAGAATGGCTACAAAGAACGGCCGCAAGGTTCTCGCTCGCAGACGTGCAAAGGGCAGAAAGCAGCTCACATACTGATTTTTCAGTTAAGCCCTTAACTGTCGGACACGACTGACCGACAAAACAAAACACACACAGATTAAGTATTGTGTTGGGATTTGATTTTTTTGCAAAAGTACCTTTCCTTAAATGAAAATACGGCTTTCCAGCGGGCATATTACCGTGGAAAGTCCTGCGCCAAGCCTGCACTGGTTGTTTATGCATTAAAAAACCGTGTGGGTATTTGTCGTGTCGGAATTACTACAAGCAAGAAAATCGGCAACGCAGTACAGCGTAATCGCTCCCGTAGGATTATTAGAGCCGCTTGTCAGTCGGTTTTCAGGGATTACGAGATAACGGGTAACTATGACCTTGTTTTTGTGGCAAGGGGCAAGACCAAGTATCTCAAAAGCACGGCGCTGGAAAAAGTTATGGCAGAATGTTTAAAGGAAATCGGTGTAATCAGATGAAAAAGATTCTTTTATCTCTTATCAGATTTTACCGCCGTCACATTTCGCCCCGTTTTCCGCCTTCCTGCAGATATTATCCCACCTGTTCCGTTTATGCAATTCAGGCAATTGAAACTCACGGAGCCCTTAAAGGCTCACTTCTTGCCATACTGCGCATTTTAAGATGTAACCCTCTTTTCCCCGGCGGATACGACCCCGTACCCGAGAAAAAAGACAAGCATAAGGAACATCACGGCGAACTTTAATAGAAACGGAATAATTTTACGGAGGACCTTAGAATGTTTGCTTTCTTATACAGCATCTTCGGCTTTTTATTCAGAATTTTCTTTGATTTTGTTGAAAATTACGGTATTGCACTGTTTCTTTTCTCTTTGGCGTTCAGACTTATACTGCTCCCCACTTCCGTTAAACAGCAGAAAGCATCGGCAAAGCAGGTACGTCTTCAGCCCAAACTCAAGCGTATAAGAGAAAAGTATCAGGACTATGCTCCCAACGAAAGAAATCAAAGAATCCAGATGGAAACCAACGAACTCTATCAGAGAGAGGGTTATTCATCAATGACAGCAGGTTGCGGCCCTATGTTTATTCAGCTTCCTATTCTCTGGGGCCTTTACGGCATTATCCGTCAACCGCTCACTTACGTTCTCGAACTTTCAAAGGAAGCAGTTGAGGCGTTATCGGCAGCAGCAACAGAAATCGGTCTTGTTGCAGAAAAAGCAACGGCTTATATTGAAACTGCCGTCATTTCAAACATTGAAGCAATTGTTACGGCTAAGCCCGAACTCGCAGAAACTTTTGCAAACGAAATTGCAAAAATTCAGTCCTTAGATTTCACCCTTTTCGGTATTGACCTTGGTGCAAAACCCGATGCAGGTGTGTTCAAGGCATGGGGCGAGTCAACAACTGAAGCAAAACTCCTTCTTCTTATCCCCATTTTGTCGTGTTTAACATCACTTCTCACAAGTTTACTTACTCAGTACAGACAGAAAAAGAACAATCCCGGTATGGACGCCAATATGCAGCAGATGGGCTGTATGATGCTTATGATGCCCCTTATGTCCCTGTGGTTTACTTTCCAATTCCCCGCAGGTATGGGTATGTATTGGATTTTCTCAAACCTTTTCGCTTTCTTCCAGACTCTTATTCTCGGTCACATCTATGCTCCGAGAAAGATTATCGCACAGAATATGGTTGAGGAAACAGTATACCGCCGTTCTTACGAGAATATGAGAAGAACCGCTATTAAAAGAGCAGATACAGAAGAATAATAACTAAACGATTTTACTATAACCTTATAAAAACGGTGGTGAAAAATTAAATATGAAAATTGAAGCAATGGGAACAGGTGCAACCGTTGAGGAAGCAAGAATGAAGGCTATTGCCGAACTCGGTGCTCCCGAAGATGCCGATGTCCATACTGAGATTGTTGCATATCCTGCAAAGAAAATTCTCGGACTTTTCGGCGGCTCACCTGCAAAAGCAAAGGCTTACTATGAAATTCCCGACGAGCCCAAGGCTCAGACAAAAGCACCCAAAGCGGAAAAGAAGGCACCTGCCGATAAAAAGAAGGCAGAACCTGCAAAGAAAGCAGCGAAAGCCGAAAAGGCAGCAGAACCTGCAGAAACAGTTAAGACTCCCGTAAATGTTGCAGAAAGCAAGAGCCTTTCTGTTGCAGTGGACTATCTTAAGGAAGTTCTCGGCGGTATGGGTGTTTCCGATATAAGTGTTGAAGCATATCGCACACAGGAAAACGAAATCATTTTCGACCTTGACTGCGGCGACGACTACGGTATCGTAATCGGCAGAAGAGGCGAAACTCTCGATTCAATTCAGTACCTTACAAGACTTGTTGCAAACAAGCACAAGACTGAAAACGAATATCTCAGAATCTCAATCAACGTCGGTTCATATCGTGAAAAGAGAAAGACTGCTCTCAGAGAACTCGCAAGAAAGAACTCACAGAAAGTTCTCAAGTACGGCAGAAACGTTACTTTCGAGCCCATGAACCCTTATGAAAGAAGAATCATTCATACGGCAGTTCAGGAAATCGAAGGCGTTACATCACATTCCGTGGGCACTGATTCAAACAGACGTGTAGTTATCACTCTTGCAGAGGGTGTGAAACCTACTAACCCCTCAAGAAACGGCTACAACAGAGGTCGTGGCGGCAGAGGCGGCTACAACAACAGAGGCGGCAAAAAGACTTCTTCCGTTGTTGATGCACCCTCAAGAGCACCCAGAACAGACGCAGGTGCTGAAAAGGTTTCCCTTTACGGAAAAATCAACTAAAAGAAAAAAACAGTCACGTTAAGTGGCTGTTTTTTAATGCAAAATACGCGTTTTACAGGGCGGTAGCGGAGAAGTTCGTTACCGCCCTTTTTTAGTCAGTGTAAACGGCAGAAGAAACTCATCCTTCACAGCGTAACGCTGCTCTTCCTTTCCTTTTACCGCAAACCTTGTGTTA
>CAYNIN010000086.1:0-7216 GCA_964397395.1 uncultured Faecalibacterium sp. | reverse complement strand
CGAGGGTGTGCCCGTTTTCGGAGAAAAAGGTGGCGGCGGAGCCGTCGGAGAGGTTCTTTGCCTTCCCTGCAGGGCGGCGGAGCCGTCGGATGAGTTTCCCTGCCTCTCCGCAACAACCGATTTAATTTATCGGTGACACCTTTGCTTCTACTCGTGAGCCTGCATCATTAACCGTCAGTCGTCTGCTTTTATTTCCGCCATAGTGCCTACATCTATGTTCTACTCGCTCATGCCGCTCGGGCACTTACTTTGGCTCCGGGGAGCACCAAAGTAAGCAAAATGCCCCCTTTAGTGCCTTTAAGCCGAACGCAGTGAAGTTTTGAGGAGTAAGGCTCGTTATTTGCTTTTCCTCGGGTTGCCTTATTCTGCCGTGGTTATAAAAAAGAAGGCTTCTGCACTACACTCAAAATTCACAGTTCTACTCGTGTGCTTTTCAACTGCTCGAGAGTTTCACAGCTCTACTTGATTTCACACTCTACAAATAGGGTCGCTACGGCCGTCATATTCCGATAAGTGAGCAATCGTCTAATTTTCAGACTACTTTTCAACAGCCGTGTAGTCCGACAGTCGAGAGCCGCTACAGAGTTCTTTTCTTCTGAAGACTTCCGCCAGCCTTTGTGCTTTGCAAGACTGACGGGGAGATTATTTGCCTTCCCTTTAGGTTATTCGCCTTCCCTGCAGGGAAGGTGGCAGTCGCAGACTGACGGATGAGTTCCCCTCCGTTTCCTCTAGCCAAAAGGGCGGCAACGGATTTCTCCGTCACCGCCCGTATAAAACGCACTTTGTGTTTAAAGGTTAAACCTTCTTAATCTTATTAAGCTGCTCATTCATTGCAAGCAGTTGTTCCTTGGTAAACTTGATGTTTGCCGCAGAAAGAAGGCTTGTCATGCGAAGTACGGTGAAACCGTTCATCATCTGCATGAGTCCGTCACCTGCACCTGCAGCATCAATCATACTCTTATTACCGCCGCCCATAAAGGAGCCCATAAGTTGCATAAAGAAAGCTTTACCTTCGGGAACCTGCATAATATCGCCGAGTTTTGAGTTAAGGGAGAAATATCCCTCGGGCTCGCTAATATCAAACCAATTGAGCACGGCACCTTTTTCAACAAGACGGTACTTTTCATTAAAAGTATCAACCTTGCGGATAAGGCTTTCGTCGGTGCAGTCACCTGCTTTTGCGGTGAGAACCGTTTCGCCAAGATTGGGCACGTCAAAATAGAAGAAGTGTTCCGCCGAAGTCTGTTTTCCGAGGCTCTTGCCGCCTGCGAAAAGTTCAACTTCGGGTTGATTGGAGTAAACCGTAACTTTTGTTGTTTCTTCCACTCTGTCAACGTAACGTTTACCGCAGATGTGTACGAAAGGCTCGTCGGAAAGCCATGCTTTGTAAGCATAGAACGAGTCTTTCTTATACTTTCTGTCAAAAGTCACAAGACCTTTGTGATTCTGTCCGTTTTCGCCGCCTTCGTTTCTTGCGTCTGCACCAAAGTCAAACATATTCCACACGTGTGTAGCCCAGAGATAGTCCCTTGTGAAAAGTTGCTTGATGAGTTCTTCGTGGTAATATGCCTGATATTCTTCCGTATAGTCGCCTTGTTGCGGGTCGGAAGTGTGCCAATTGAGTGCCTCACAACCGTATTCACTCATACCTACGGGAAGGTTGGGGAATGTCTTGTGGAAATTATCAAACCAGGGGCCGTTCATTGATGTGTCGCCGCCGTACCAGCCGAAGTAGTGATTAAAGGATACGGTATCGGGTATCTGAATATAGGGGTCATTGATGCTGCACATTGATACAACGGCAAGAGTTGTCAGACGTGTTTTATCAAGTTCGTGGCAAAGGTCATTGAGAATTTTGTGGTTTTCAATAAGGTCATCTGTTGAGCCCTTCATTGAAATTTCATTGGAAAGACCCCAGACAACGATTGAGGGATGATTGTAATTCTGATAAACAAGTTCCTTCATCTGTGAAACCGTGTTTTCTCTTGCCTCGGGCATATGATTTGAAATATAGGGAATTTCTGCCCAGACAACAAGACCTCTTTCGTCGCAAAGGTCATAGAAATATCGGTCATGCTGATAATGGGCAAGACGGATTGTTGTTGCACCCATTTCGCAGATAAGGTCCATATCTTCCTCGTGATGCTCGGGAAGAAGAGCATTACCGAAGCCCCATCTGTCTTGATGACGTGACACGCCTCTTAAAGCATAGGGCTCACCGTTGAGGATAAAGCCTTTGTCGGCATCAATTTCAAAACTTCTGCAACCGAACCGTGTGCTGACATTGTCAATTGCATCTTCGCCTTCACAGAGAAGTGCTTCAAGGGTATAAAGATAGGGATTTTTTCTGCCGTGCCAGAGATTGACGTTTTCAATTTCAACTGTTACCTTTGTATCCTTTGCATCGGTAATTGCTTCTGCAAGGGTTTTGCCTTCGGCATCTTTTACGGTATACTTAACAGACTGTCCCTCTTTTGCATTCGTAAGGTAGGTTTCAATTTCAACCTTTGCATTTTTACCGCAGATTTCGGGAGTTACCTTAATACCCGGTGCGCCGTAATATTCAAGGTCAAAGTGTGAAGAAGCCACAGCAATAAGGTTAACATCTCTGTAAAGTCCGCCGTAGAAGGTGAAGTCTGCCATCTGGGGATAAACGGGTATTCCGTCGGAGTTGTCAACGAGCACTGCCACAAGGGTATTTTCACCGAGTTTTTCCGTGATGTCTACTCTGAAAGTGCTGTAACCGCCCTCATGGTGAGCAAGTTTTTCTCCGCCGACATAAACATCTGCAACAGAGTTTGCACCATTAAATTCAAGGATATAGCAATCTGCTTCGGGAAAATCCGACTTGTTTAATTCCTTAACGTAACAGCAGGTGCCTCTGTAATAGTCGTTGTCGCCGTCCTGACCGTCGATATTGTTCCAGGTATGAGGCAGATTTACAAAGTCCCATTCGGAGTTAACTTTTTCGGGGGCTTCTTTGATGTTTTTTCTGAAAGCCCATTTTCTGTTTAAACTGATTATTTCTCTCATAAGTATATATATCTCCTTAAAATTACTGCCGATAGAATTAACTATCGGCAGATTTTTTCTTTTTTATTCAGCGTCCTGTGCAGCGTGTTTTTCTGCAAGGATTCTTACATTCTCGTCAACAGCCTTTTTCTTAAGGGGATACCAGAACCAAAGAATGAGTGCAAGAGCAATAAGACCGATAGCAGGAACAAGCGTTGAGATATTGAAGATACCTTCTCTTACTGAATCCAACTGTGCTCTGCCTGCGGCGGAAGCAGTTTCATCGTAGCCGATCATTGTAAGAAGAGCACCTGAAACACCTGATGATGCTGCCTGACCGAGTTTACGTGCAAAGGAGTAAAGAGCATAAACAGAGCCGTCTTCTCGAACACCGTTCTTGATTTCGGAATAGTCGATAACGTCGGTGATAAGTGCCCAACATACCATTGAGAACACACCCAGACCAAGCCATGCTACTGCCTGGAATGCAACGTACACCCAAATATTCTGAGGACGGACGAAGAACAGTACAAGAGTACCTACACCTGCAAAGAGGTTTGAAGCAACACTGACTTCTGCCTTGCCGAACTTTTTAACAAGGGGCTTTGCAACTGCTGCGGCAATCATCATACCTACACCCATAGCAACCGTAGCAATACCCTGCTTTGAGCCGTCGCCGTAATAGTCGGGGAAGACATAGTTAACCATTGACTGCATTGTAAGTTGAGCAAGAAGCATAACAACCGATGCACAGATAATTGAAATAAGAGCACGGTTCTTGAAGGCATTCTTAAACATTGTAACAAGGTTTACCTGCTCGTTGCCTTCTGCTGCAACGTTCTTGACTCTTTCCGTTGTGAGATAGAAACAAAGAAGATAGCAAACAACTGCGAAAACGGAGAAAATTCCGGCAATAAGAGTGAATTTTGAGCCGTTCATTACGCTGACGGTAAGAGCTTCGCCTGCTTCGTCAAAAACTGCATTGCCTGCAGCGTCAACCTGAGGAATTTTATCATAAACAATCATGGGAACGCCAACGGAAACAAATGCACCTGCAAGCATACCGCCCATTGTTCTGAAGGTTGAAAGAGACTGTCTGTCGCCGGGATCGTTTGAGATAGCCGAAGCCATTGAGCCGTAGGGGATATTGATTGAGGTATAGAATACCGAACCCCAAAGAATGTAAGTTATAAAGAGATAAGCAATTTTTGCCCATGAGGGAAGACCTGCGAGTGAACTCTGATAAATGAGGAAAGATGCGATGGCAACGGGGCCGCACATTCTTCTTATCCAGGGTTTGAATTTACCGTGTTCTGTGGTTTTGCTTCTGTCACAGATTCTGCCCATTGCAACATCCGTAAATGCGTCAACGAAACGGGCAAGCATCATAATGACACCGACAACCGCTGCGTCAACCTGCATAATGTCAGTGTAGAATTTAAGCAGGAAACTTGATGAAAGGATAAAGGTAAAGTCGTTACCAAAGTCACCGAACATATATCCCAACTTATCCTTAATGCCAAAGGGTTTAATTTCTTTTGTTTTTGCCATTTGATTTTGCAATCCTTTCTGTATGTGATTTTTACATTTCAATCTCTTTCTCCTGCAGACTGAAATATTTCCTCTTTATTATAGAGCAAAAATAATAAAAATGTTAGAACAATTTTTATATTTTTTGTGTAATTTTTATTTTTGCCTTGAAATTTTTCTGTTTTTGTATAATAATATATTGTAAAAACAGGAAAATGCTTACATCAATTTCACGGAGGTGAGAATTTTGTTTAACCCTGAATATGAAAAAGAAATGTGTTTCTTTCTTGAACTTATCCGCCACAGCAACCTCACGGTTAACTTTTTACGGCAGGGAAGCGAAAATAATCCCGACATCGATCTCGGCATAAGAGAGGAGATTTATCCCTCTTTTGACAGACAAGCGGCATTAAACAGGATATTTTCTTCTGTTGAAGGCGGAACGGTTTACCGTATAACCGATGAATTTTTTTGTTGCTATATTATTTTCAGGCTCCCCGATTCTTCGCCCGAAACAGTGGTATGTATCGGTCCTTACACCAATACGGATTTTTCCGTTGTCAAGTTTACGCTTAAAGACAAAAAGAAGGCGCTTCACCCCGAATGGTATGCACTGCTTGAAAAGTACCACTCCTCTCTTCTGTATATTCCCGATGAAAGACAGTTGCTCATTTCCGTCAACACCTTGGGAAACAGACTGTGGAAAAGGGGATTTGAAACAAAAATTGTTGACAGAGAAACTTTACAGAACAGCGACATTCTTTTTTCTTTTCCCGTTGTTGAACTTGACGAGCATCTTGAAGCAGACATAAAGTTAATAGAATACCGCTATGAAGCCGAGCAAAGATTTATGGAAGCCATTTCCAACGGCAGAGTGCACAAGGCTATAAGTATGCTCAGCGCCTTTACTCCCACTTCCGTTGATGAACGCTCTGCCGAACCCACCCGAAACGTGCGCAACTACCTGATAATTCTCAACACCGTTATGCGCAAAGCCGTACAGCAGGGGGCGGTACACCCATTACATATTCACAGAACCTCGGCTATCTTTGCCAAAAAAATTGAAAGTATCACAGGTTGGGAGGATGTTTCTGCTCTGTGCATTGAAATGGCACAGACTTACTGCGACCTTGTAAACAACCACTCCGTCAGAGGTTATTCCTCCCTTGTGCAGAAAGTTATTTCAAGAATAGACTTCGACCTTACGGCTGACCTTAGCCTCAAAGCGACCGCTTCGGCTCTGGGACTTAACGCAAGTTATCTTTCCGCCACCTTTAAAAAAGAAACCTCACATACCCTGACGGAATATGTGGGTATGAAACGGGTCGAATATGCCGTTTTTCTTCTGCGTAATACCAACCTTTCCGTTTCGGCAATCGGTCAGCAGTGCGGTATTTCCGACAACAACTATTTCACAAAGATTTTCAAGAAATATACAGGCAAGACTCCTTTGCAGATGCGTAATGAAGAAAAGCAGGTTTATAAAGAATAAAGGCAATACGGATAGTTTTCCGTGTTGCCTCTTTTCGTTAACAAAAACTTTATCGGGCATCCTTATGGACACCCGATAAATTATCAGTATGTGAAGTTCCAGGTTTCGTCAAGACCGCCCTCGAAGGTTGCATTACCTGAAAGACCTAATGCAAGCTGTGCGGCACCGTAGCCTGACATGGGCATCTTGTTGACAAGATTGATAACCTTATCCTGTGCGTTTACGGTGATTGCAACCGTTGAGCCGGGATATTTAAGATCGGCACTTGTGATTGTTACACTTGGAAAGTCAAGGGACATAAGGTCAAGATAACCGATAACTGCTGAGTTGTAGGTGGGTACGGGTGAAGCGGCAGTGGTATTTTCTTCGACGAGAACAACGGTATAAACTGTGTTGTCGCCCTGCTTTTCTGCCTTTGCGGTGAGTACACCTGCAGCATTGAGTTCAAAGTTTTTATTGGTGGGGGGAATAAGACTGTAAGGTGTTTCGCCTTCAGAAGTTGAGCCGTTTGCGAAAGTATAGGAAACTACTTCATCGCCGTCGCCGCCGATAACAGAGGAAACGATGTTGTTAATCATACTTGTTGCAGAAGGCACCGAGCAGTCAACAAGGGTTACAACGATACTTTCACTCTTGGTGGCTGTCATATTCTGTTCACTCTTAAGGGCTGTCATATAGGTATTCATCTTTTCAACGATCTGCTCTTTCGAAAGAGATGAGGGGTCATTTGCAGGTGCAGTGGATTCCGTTGTGGTTGTGTTATCCTGCTGACTCTGTGTAGACTCTGTGGGCTGAGTATTAAATACGGGATCCGTTGTTGTGGTGGTTGTAGTTGTAGTAGTTGTTGTTGAGGGAACTGTGGTGGTAGTTGACTGGGAAAGAGTGATACTGCTTACTGTTGTTGCACTTGCATCAACATAAGCCTTTCTTTCTTTATATGCACCAAGTTCAAAGCCCATTATGAAAAACCAAAGGCTTAAAATGACGGCGATTGCAACTTTAATTTCTTTTTTCATAACTCATTCTCCTTATAAAAAGTGCGATCATTATAAATAATACTATAATTTCCCACTCTGTATGCTACTATTTACAATACTAAAAAATGCACTTTTTGTCAAGAGAAAGAACTGATAATAATAGTAAATATTTCGTGAATAAAAACACAGAACTTATTCCGATTTG
>CAYNIN010000085.1:0-7382 GCA_964397395.1 uncultured Faecalibacterium sp. | reverse complement strand
AAAAACAGCGGTGCAAACGTGGCGTTTATCGCAAAGTACGGCTGTCAGATGATACCCACCTGCGAATCTGCAAACCTTGTTGCAGACCAGTTCGTTTCGGTTAAGAGAGCTTCCTTCGGCGCTACCACCTCAACGGTTTACGATACTCTTTCCGATGAATATATCCAATCCGTTGGCAGTAAGTATATCTCACCCGACAAGCAGATTGACGCATCAACCTGTCTTTTCCCCGATTACACCTGGTTCATCAAGGGTAACAAACATTCCAACTGGTCCTGGTGGGAAACAGACTTGCTTTATACCGTAACAACTGCCGACAGACAACTTTCCATTGACGACTTTGAATATTCACAGTATGTTGTATACGATAAAGACAGCAACTATGCCGTTAAAATGACAACGGAAAACTGCAATACGGAAGCATGGGAAGCAAAAGATGAAATTGAAGGAAATTATTCAGTGTTACTTTCCGTTATAAGAGGTCTCGAGTCATTTTTCAGTTGGCTCACAATGCTCATAAACAAATTAACGGAATGGATGCAGAAATAAGTTTTTCACGGATGAAATTAAACTGATGTTATGAAGGTAAAATTTTCAGAAAACAGGTAAACGGATAAAGCAATAATTAAATTATAACAAACAAAAACCTCACAAGACATTTTCTGCCCTGTGAGGTTTTTATCATTTACCGTAAACAAACATAACGAACTCCGTTGTCACTTTAAGACTTTCAAAGCCGTCGAGTTTTGCTTTGTCTTCTTTTTTGGTGCGGTAATAGTAGGGGGTCATCTGAAAAAGAGCCTGAATATCCTCTTTTGAGGAAAGGTCGATTTCTTTGGTGAATTTCCTTTTTTCAAGAAGTTTCAGGTCTTTTGTTTCGGGCGGTTTCTCATCGTTTTTGTAGGGTGTATCGTAGAGAACTTCTTTAAGTTCATACAGATGATTTTCGCCTGCCGCAACAGAAAGTATACAGCCGTCTTTTTTGATTATACGGCGGAACTCCTTTTCGTGAAAGGGTGCAAAAAGGTGAAAAGCAATATCCGTGCTTTCACTTTCAATGGGGATACGGGCAAGGTTTGCAACGAAATAGGTGTTGCCGTTTCTTCTTTTGGCTGCAAGACGTACCATTTCTTTTGAAAGGTCAAAGCCGTTTATTTCGCAGTCAAGAGCCTCTTTTACCCTGTGGGAGTAATATCCCTCACCGCAGCATATATCCGTTATAACAGGGCAGGGTATGTTCTTTTCCTTGATGAAAGAAATTACGGCGTCTGCGAGGGTGTCAAAGTATCCTTTTTCAAGGAAAGCACGTCTTGAAAGTGCCATTTCTCTGTTATCGCCGATAAGTGAGCCGTTTTTGTGGGAAGAAGTAAGCAGGTTAACATACCCTTCCTTTGCCTTGTCGAAAGAGTGTCCCTTTTCGCAAAGAAAGGTCTTCTCCTTTTCCTCAAGGGGTAAAGAGCAGATGGGACAGATGATGTTTTTCATATTTTTCACCCTTTATTGAAAAATGAAATGATATATGTTATTATACATAAAGATTGAAAAACAGTCAACAAAGAGGTTTTGAAAATGGCAAAGCAGGTAAAAACAAATGCTATGAGAATCCTTGATAAAAAGAAGATTCCCTACAAGGTAAATTATTACGAATGTGATGAGTTTATTGACGGCATACATATTGCAGATAAACTTTCCCAAAGTTACGAAATGAGTTTCAAGACTCTTGTTGCCTCGGGAAAAAGCGGTGAACACTATGTGTTCTGTCTGCCCGTTGACAAAGAACTCGATCTTAAGAAAGCGGCAAAATCCGTAGGGGAGAAGTCGGTGGCGCTCATTCACGTCAAAGAAATCAAAGACCTTACGGGATATATCCGTGGCGGCTGTACTCCCATAGGTATGAAAAAGCAGTATAAAACCGTTATACACGAAACGGTGCTTTCCTTTGACGAGGTCATTGTAAGCGGCGGTATGCTTGGCGTGCAGTTGATAATTGCACCTGAAAATCTTCTCAAAGCTTCCGTTGCTTCGGTGGCGGATATAGTTTTTCACGGTGAAAATTAAAAATACTTGAATTTTATTTCAATCGGGTGTATAATAATTAAAAAGATATTAAGGAGGCAAATATCATGGAAAAATTCTTTGACTATTTGGAAACATTTATAGTTTATATATGGAACTCACTTTACGAATACCTTTGCGGTGTTTTCGAAATTGAGGTTGACGAAAACTTGTATATTGACTCTCTTAATCCCGATGAAGACTGATAATCAGGGCTGTTTCTGATGAAACAGCCTTTGATTTTAATTTGCGTCTTATAAGGCAAAAAATTTGAAGGTGCGTAAAAGCGGACTTACGAGGAATATCGTGTCCGATTTCCGCCGACTTTACGAAAGGAAAGATAATATGATTAAGGATTATCTTGAAATCGGCAAGATTACCTCAACTCACGGCATCAAGGGCGAAATGCGTGTTCAGCCCTGGTGCGACGGTCCCGAGTTTATGAAAAAATTCAAGACCCTCTATCTTGATAAAAAAGGTGAAAAGCCCCTTAAAGTCAAGGTGCGTCCCAACGGAAATATGGCTATTATGAAAGCCGAAGGTGTTGATACCGTTGAAGAGGCTTCAAAGTACAGAGATAAAGTGCTGTATATGAAAAGAAGCGACGTGAATCTTCCCGAGGGTCAGTACTTCATTCAGGAACTTTTTGACTGCAAGGTTATTGACGCCGACGATGAAACAAAACAGTACGGCGTAATTTCCGATGTAAGTCAGACGGGTGCCAACGATGTGTGGCACATTACCGACGGTGAGGGTAAGGAGTACCTTATTCCCTCAATTCCCCAGGTTGTAATTGATACGGACGTGGTAAAGGGTATTGTAAAAATCCGCCCCTTGAGAGGTATTTTTGACGATGAGAATTGACATACTTACCCTTTTTCCCGAAATGTGTGAAAGTGTACTTGCAGAAAGCATAATCGGCAGGGCAAGAAACGAGAAAAAGGTGGAAATCAACACAAGGCAGATACGGGATTATTCTACGGACAAGCACCGCCGTGTTGACGATGCGCCCTACGGCGGCGGTATGGGTATGATTATGCAGCCTCAACCCATTTACGATTGCTTTATGAGTCTTTGCGATGAAATCGGCAAAAGACCGCACCTGATTTTTATGTCGCCTCAAGGCAAAACTCTTACCCAGGAAAGAGTGAAAGAACTTGCAAAAATGGATAATGTGGCAATTCTTTGCGGTCACTATGAGGGCATTGACGAAAGACTGATTGAAGAAATCGTTGACGAGGAAATCTCAATCGGTGATTATGTGCTCACGGGGGGAGAACTTCCCGCTTTGGTTCTTGCCGACAGTATTTCACGAATGCTCCCGGGTGTATTGGCAAACGACGATGCATTTACCGACGAAAGCCACTTCAGGTCACTCCTTGAATATCCCCAATATACAAGACCGACACAGTGGCACGGGCACAGCGTTCCCGATATACTGTTATCGGGACACCATGCAAAGATCGAAAAATACCGCCGAGAAAAATCTCTTGAGAGAACTTATATAAGGCGTCCCGATATGCTTTCGAAAGCAGAACTGTCGCAAAAAGATATAGAATATCTCCGCTCTTTAAAGAATAAATTAAAAGATGGGAATAAAGATGCACAAAAAACAGAAGAATAAACTGTGCAAAGTATATTCGAATAAAAAAAGCAATAGTGAAATTGCACAAATTTGACCCTTTTAAATTAGCAATGTTTAGTCTTGCAAACAAAAAGTTTTAAAGTCGCAATTTTTCATTGACGAAGTGAAGTTTTGTGGTATAATAACTAATGTAAAAAACTCAAATTTTATGTGTGGGAGATATAGATTATGTTTGTTAAAGATGTAAAAGTTCAGAATCAGGTTGGTCTTCATGCCCGTCCTGCAACTTTCTTTATCCAGAAGGCAAATGAATTCAAGTCATCAATCTGGGTTGAAAAGGAAGAAAGACGAGTAAACGCAAAGAGCCTTCTCGGTGTGCTTTCTCTGGGCATTATGGGCGGTACCGATATCCGCATTATCGCAGGCGGTCCCGACGAAGAACAGGCTGTTGAAGAACTCGTAAAACTTGTTGAATCAGGTTTCACAGAATAATTTAATTATTCAGAATGAAAGGCTCCGTTCTCGGGGCTTTTTTATTTTTTATAAAGTTGTAATTCTTTTTATATTGACCGGTAAAATATGTATGTGTATAATTAAAATGTAAAAAGAAAGGAGAAAAGTTTTATGAATGAAAAGACTTATTTAAAAAAGCATCTTAATATTTTTGCTCAAACGGTAATTTTAATTCTTTTTGCCTTGTCGTATGTATTTGCCGTGATTCTCGCAGTGATTTTTAATGATTTCCTTTACAACTTTAATAATAATCTGATTTATAATAACGCAGAGGTAATCTCGGTTATATTTTATGTTTTGTTAAATATATTGATTGTTTTCTGCGAACTTAAACTTTGCAAAAAGACGGATATGTCTCTCAGGTTAATTCTTTTTGCTCCTTTCATTTCAAATATTATGATAATAGCAGGCTCGTTGCTTTTTTATAAGCAAATCGGTTTTTACTATCAATACTACAGTGTTGAAACTAACATAATTATCGGTATTGTCAGCGTTGTCAGATGTGTTATATATGCTGTGGGAATTTTGAAGAAGATGAAGTTTAAAACCTTTGCTCTCTGCCTTCTTTCAACGGTTCTTTGCGTTTCCTGCTTTGCGGTCAACGAGTGGAGTCAAAATATGCTTGAAACAACTGTCAACCGAAATCAGTCGGATTTAACATCTTCATGGAATTCCATCAATCAGATTGTTGAGCGTGACAGCCATTGGCGGGAGATAGTAACCCAAACGGAATTTAAGGTTAGTGACCCCGTTAAAACTTTGGACAGTTACGGCGAGGTGGGATATTACTGTAATCTTGACACTTATCCCAACATTGACGGCTCAACGGTATGCGTTCCGATGGCGGTGGAATTTGCCCGTCAGCACCTTGACTTTGACGACCAGATGAGCAAGGATATAGTAAGTTTTTCAACCACTCATTATGCATACACAAATCTCATTGATAAAGCCGATACGGGTATGGTGGGTATTTCATACAAGGACAGTTATCTTGATGTGGATTTAGGCAGCGTTGATATAGTTATTGCAACCCACCCTTCCGACGAGGAACTTGAAACGGCGAAAGAAAAAGGCGTTGAACTTATTCTTGAGCCCTTATGTTATGACGCTTTTGTTTTTATCACCCACAAGGATAACCCCGTTGAGAGCCTCACAGTTGAGCAAATCAAAGACATCTATTCGGGTAAAATTACAAACTGGAAGGATGTCGGCGGCAGAAATGAGAAAATACGAGCCTTTCAGCGAGAGGCAAATTCGGGAAGTCAGACGGCTATGGAACGGCTTGTAATGGGCGGCAGCGGAATGATTGATCCCATTAAGGTGCTTGTTATCGCAGGCATGGGCGGACTTGTTGAGGCTGTTGCGGAATACGAAAACGAAACCGCAAGTCTGGGTTACACCTATCGCTACTATATTGACAACCTTTATAAAAACGATGAAATCAAAACTATCTCAATTGACGGCATTGCACCGACGGACGAAAATATCAGAAGTGAAGCCTATCCCTATACTACAAATTACTACGGAGTAATCCGAAAAGAAGACGAAAACGAAACGGGCGGCAAATTCCTGCGCTGGATGCTTTCCGACGAGGGACAGGCTTGTATCTCTCAGGCAGGATATATTGCCATGAAACAATAAACAACAAAAATGACCTGATACTTTTAAAGCGTCAGGTCATTTTCTGTTTAAAGATACTGTTTCTCTATGCCTTTGAATACTTTTGAAATGGGTTTGTAAAGCAGCAGCATCACCGCAAAGTTTGCTCCGCCGTGCAGTAAATCCCAAGGTATACCTGCAATCCACCAGGAGAACATCGTGCTTATTCCGCCTTCAAATCCGCCCGAGGACAGACCGATAAAGAAGTAGGGGAAAGAGCAGAGCAGACCGAAAAGAAGTCCGAATGCCCCCGAAATGATGGCGTAGGTTAAAGGTGAGTCGCTTTTTGAAAAAATCTTTGCCGCAAGTACAAGCAGAGGCCAGGCGTAAAGGTACATCACCCACCAGATACCGAAGCCGAAAATCGCACCCTCTATAAGAATAAATACGGGCACGACGAAATAGACTTTTTTGCCGAAGTATTTCGTGAAAAGAATAAGCCAGAAGGAAGTAAGTTCAATATTCGGCAGATTCATCATAGCCGCTTTGCAAACTTCGATAACGGCAACCATAAGACCAACAAGGGCAACATCAAGAACAGTCAGTTTGTCGTTTTTCATATCTTAATAGGTTGCGTATATAATCTGAAATTTATCGCCGTCGTTTACGGGCTGCTGTGAAATGCTGTAATTACAGTAGTTACCGTTTACATAAAAGGACCAGTAGGAACTGTCGGTGGAAAAATCGGCAACTTCGCCGTTAATTTCCGTTACGGTATAACCGTACTCGCCTTCGTAGCCTGAGTAGGTGAGTCCGTCGGCATCCTTCAGAGCGTCGATGAGATATTCACCCTCGGTATTTACCTCATAGACAGTGGATTTTTCTGCAGAGTTCACAACTTCAATTGTGATGCTTTTTTTGCCTTCGGTACTCTTTTCGGAAAAAGCCTGATAAGCAAAGACCATAGCCACCGCAACAATAACAACCAAGGCAAGAGCAATTATTTGTTTCTTTTTCATTTTAATTTTCCTTTCTTTTTGGTAATGTTAAGTTACAAAAGATTGTACGGCAAAACATTACTCCAAAGAAAAACGGTCCCGAAAAGGACCGCAAAGCCATAGTACTCCCTGAGGAATGTCTTTGCGCAGGCTGATTACTCGCAGCCCCACAATGTCATCACAGGCAGGTCTTCTGACTCAGGTTCACCGTACTGTTCCGTCTTCTCGGCAAAGCCAATGACATAGTGGAGCAGCACTCCCCGTTACAGCGACGAGTTCGTGGGGGATTTGCACCCCGCTTCCCTTTTCACCGTGCCATACAAATGTACACACGACACCTGCAATGTTTCTGTTAACTTACGCTTATTCTATCACAAAGAAAATCCACAGTCAACAAAAAAAGTTATTGACAAAACAAAAGTTATATGATAATATATTTCAGCAATAAGGAACTTCTTCACTATTCCTTATTACTTATTACTTCAAGACACGGGGGTGTAGCTCGGTCGGGAGCGAGAAGCACTCAGAAACGCACCCCAAAAAAACTTAATAAATAAATTACTCAGTGTGCCCTTATATGGGGGCGTAGCTCAGCTGGGAGAGCGCTTGAATGGCATTCAAGAGGTCAAGAG
>CAYNIN010000084.1:0-7411 GCA_964397395.1 uncultured Faecalibacterium sp. | reverse complement strand
GAAAAGAACAAGAAATAATCGCAAATCAAGACAAAGCCACCCGAAAAATCGGATGGCTTTTTTGTTTGCGTTTTCTTCTCTGGGACAGATTATACTGAAAACTCGTCTGCCGTATATTTTATTTTTTCAGCATATCGAGAGGGTCTGTTCTGACTCCGTCTTTCAAAGTTTCAAAATGAAAGTGAGCCTGCTGTGCCGCCTCGCAGTAAATGTCACCCGTCATACCGACAACATCGTTCTGCTTGACTTCATCGTCAATTTTAACCGTTGTTCCCTGCTCAAGACCGCAATATCTTGCAATAAAGTCCCCGTGGTCAATTTCAATGCAGTAGCCATAGGACACGTCGGCATATACATTTACAACCTTGCCTGCCCCAACGGCAAAGACCGAAGTTCCCTTTTCACAGATAAAGTCTATTCCCTTGTGAACCCGCCAGTCATCCATCGTTTCGTCATAAACGGGAGTGTCGTAATAGTCTTTGAGTATTTCTGTTGAAACGGGATAGATATAGGAAGTGTTACCGTAGGAAAGTACCTGCTCTTGCTTATTCTCTGTTTCTGTTGTTTTCTCAGCAGTTGTTTCGGTTTCCTGTTCTTCAGTAACTTTTAGGGCGGTTGTTCTTGTGTCGGGCTCGTCTTCTTTGTTGGCTTCTGCCTTCTCCGTTGCCATTTCGGTTGTGGAAACGATTTCGGAAACAAGATAGTTTTTCATCAGGTTACTCGCACTTCTGTAAATAGCGCCTACTGCCGCCGCTATAAGACAAAGACAGATTGTCACCGTCATATAAAAACCTCTGCCTTTAATCATATAGGAGAATAATCCCTTTTCTTTTTTCATAGTTTATGTTCCTCTTTTCCTTTTAATCTCGTCGGTTTTAGTATTGATAAAAATTTCTTGCTTTATACTGAAAAAAATTTGATAAAAAAATCGAAAAAATCAGAACAAATGTTTGCATTTTTGATTTTTATATGTTATACTATGGTAAACGAACATTTGTATTGTTCATTCATAAAAGAAAAGAGGTCAGTTTATGAAACCTTTAAGTGAAAACCAACACCGCATTTTAGAATATCTTAAAGAACGTACCGGTGACGGTGTACCTCCTTCAGTAAGAGAAATCTGTCAGGCAGTGGGGCTTCGCTCAACGTCTTCCGTTCAGGCTAATCTTGATGCTCTTGAAGAAAAAGGATACATCGTCCGTGACCCGATGCTTAAAAGGTCAATACGCATTGTCGGTCAGGCGGAAAACGTCAGACACGTTCCCCTTTTAGGTACTGTTACGGCAGGTCTGCCCATTCTTGCAGTTGAGCAGGTGGAATGTTATCTTCCCTTTACCGGCGGTCACATTTCAAAGGATAAGGATGTTTTTGCACTGAGAGTCCGTGGCGAAAGTATGATTAACGCAGGTATTTATGACGGTGACATTCTCTTTGTTGAAAAGACCCCTACCGCACGAAACGGCGACATTGTTGTTGCTCTTATTGAAGACGAAGCAACAGTTAAAACTTTCTATAAGGAAAACGGACACTTCCGTCTGCAGCCCGAAAACGACAGTTTCGAGCCCATTATCGTTAATGAACTGATTATTCTGGGCAAAGCAATTGCAATGATGAGATATTTGTAAATTCAAAGCATAAATAAAAATACACCCGAATTTTCGGGTGTGTTTTTATTAAAATTTCTTTTTCAGTCTGGCAATATCCTCTTTGTCAATCCATTCCTCACTGACACCGCAGTTACAGCAAACATATCTGTGGACTAACACTGCTGAAAAGTTTGATAAACCCGTCTGAATATTGTTACCTACACCGTAGGCACCTGCTTTTCCCGGTATTCTTATAATATCGGAGGAACTGCATTTGGGACAAATTTTCGAGTTTTTCATAATTCTTATTTATCCTTTTTCTTTGAAAAGGCTCTCTGAATTGCTTTAACAACTTCAACAACGGGAATAGTTGCTATTGCAAGAAGAACGGAAACTGCATATTCTTTCAGACTGATAGCAGTAAATTCAAAAGCATTTGCAAGGAAGGGTATATAAATTACTGCCGTTGTCAGCACGAGTGAAGCAACCATAGCACCGTAGAGCCATTTGTTGTGATTGCCGAGGGTGAAAACTGACTTTCTCTGTGAACGCATATTGAAGGAATGGAAAACTTCAGCAAGGCTCATTGTAAGGAATGCCATTGTCATACCGTTTGCGTGGATAAGTTCGTAGGCATTTTCATAAATTCCGTGACCGCTGACTGCAATAGCCTGAAGCGCCGTCTTGATGCTTTCACTTTCAACGGCAAAGAACGTCATTGCATATTCACTGATATTTGCCCAAAGGTCGCCTGAAATAACACCGCTTGTGAAAAGTTCGTGTACACTCATAGCATTACCGAGGAAGTATGCGGCAAGAGTTAAAACAGTTACCATTGCGCCCTGATAGAAGGCATCAAAACCGAGTCCGCCTGCAAAGATACCGTCTTTTGAGGAACGGGGTTTACGGCTCATAATATCCTTCTCGCCCTTTTCCATACCAAGTGAAAGAGCGGGGAACGTATCGGTGATAAGGTTTATCCAGAGAAGATGCGTAGGCTTGAGAATTGTAAAGCCAAGCATTGTTGCAACGAAGATTGAAAGGACTTCTGAAAGGTTTGAGGAAAGCAGGAACTGAATTGCTTTTCTGATGTTATCATAGATAACTCTGCCCTGGGCAACGGCAGCAACGATTGTTGCAAAGTTGTCATCGGCAAGAACCATATCGGCAACGTTCTTTGTAACGTCTGTACCTGTAATGCCCATACCGACACCGATGTCTGCACTCTTGATTGAAGGAGCATCGTTTACGCCGTCACCTGTCATGGCGGTTACCATGCCGTTTTCTTTCCATGCATTAACGATTCTCGTCTTGTGTTCGGGTTGTACACGGGCGTAAACACGGAAAAGTTTAACCTTTTCTTTGAAGTCTTCGTCACTTATTGCGTCAAGTTCCTGACCCGTAATTGCTTCTTCAGCAGAAAGGATAATGCCGAGTTCCTTTGCAATTGCAACGGCGGTATCCTTGTGGTCACCGGTAATCATAACAGGAATGATACCTGCGCTGCGGCATTCGTCAATTGCAACCTTAACTTCGGGACGAACGGGGTCGATCATACCGCAAAGACCTAAAAATACAAGGTCATTTTCAAGAGCCTCACTTGTTTCCTCTGCAGGTTTTGAAGTGAGTTTCTTCATTGAAAGAGCAAGGACACGCAGAGCCTTATCTGCCATTTCCTTATTCTTTGAAGTGATAACGCTCATAACTTCATCGGTAATAGCAACTTCTTTGCCGCCGATAATTGCAGTTTTGCATCTGCCGAGAATAACGTCGGGAGCACCCTTTGTAAACTGATAGATTTCACCGCCGAAAGTGTGTACCGTTGTCATCATCTTTCTTGAAGAGTCAAAGGGTACTTCTGCAATTCTGGGATATGCGGCTTTGAGATCATTCTTATTAAGATTTTTTGCAAGGGCGTGATTTACAAGAGCGGCTTCCGTGGGTTCACCGATAACAGTATCGCCTTCAACTTCAGCGTCAGTGCAAAGAGCCATACCCGTTGCAAAAAGTTCTTCGTTGTCACAGAAAGTTTCAACCACTGTCATTTTGTTCTGTGTGAGCGTACCTGTCTTGTCAGAGCAGATAATCTGAGCGCAACCGAGAGTTTCAACGGCAGTCAGTTTACGGATAATAGCATTCTGCTTTGACATTTTTGTAACGCCCATTGAAAGAAGAATGGTAACAACTGCGGCAAGACCTTCGGGAATTGCGGCAACTGCAAGAGAAATTGCAACCATAAACGTATCAAGAGCAAAGTTGATTGAAAAACCCTCTTTTGAGGTTAAGAGAGAGAATGCGAAAATGAAAATACAAATGCCGATAACAAGCAAGGAAAGGGTTTTGCTGAGCTGGGCGAGTTTAATCTGCAAGGGAGTCTGACCTTCTTCGGCCTGCTCGATAGCACCTGCAATTTTGCCCATTTCCGTGTTCATACCGGTGCCTGTTACAACGGCAATACCTCTGCCGTATACAACATTTGAGCCCATATATACCATATTTTTACGGTCGCCAAGGGCAACGTCACCGTTGTCACCTGCCGTGAGAGCATCAACCTTTTTGCTTACAGGTACGCTTTCACCTGTAAGTGAGGCTTCTTCAATCTGCATACCTGCACATTCAATAATTCTTGCGTCGGCAGGTACGGAGTCGCCTGCTTCAAGGTGAATAATATCACCAACAACAAGTTCCTCACTTTTAATATGGCAAAGTTTTCCGTCACGGACAACCTTTGAAGTTGCCGCCGCCATTTCCTGCAAGGCTTCAATTGCCGCTTCGGCTTTACTTTCCTGAACAACGCCTAAAACTGCATTGAGTATAACAACAAAAAGAATGATAATAACGTCGGTGGGAAATTCCATTCCCGCACCGCTCTGTATACCCTCAAGGACACCTGTTACGGCAGAAATAGCCGCCGCAACGATGAGGATAATAATCATCGGATCTTTAAGTTGGTCAACAAATCTTGCAAAGGTAGACTTTTTCTTTGCCTGATTCAGTTTGTTTCTGCCGTTTTCCTGAAGACGTTTTTCAGCCTCGGCAGCGGTAAGTCCTTTTGAGGAAGATGAAATATTTTCCAATACTTCCTCAGTTGAGTGTAAATAATGTTTCATGCTATCCTTCCTTTTCGTTATATAGATTAAGAACAGTCCTGCATTTAGTCTTGTCAATACAGTACCGTCTTAATAAAAAGACCTTTGACAGAACCAAGGCTCCATCAAAGGTCTTGCTACCTAAACATTAGGCCTGTAAACCAGCCGTAAGGCGTGTGTTGATTTACAGTAACAGCTACTCCCCTTTTCATAAAGGACAATTAACTGTAATTATGTTAGCATATTTTGGATAATTTGTCAAGAGGTTATGCACTCTTATTTGTTCTGTTCATCAAGACTCAGACTGAATGAGGGTATGAACTCCCTGATAAACTCCAGTGCTTCGGGCAATTGCATCTTTTCAATGGCTTTTACGGTGCTCTCTTTTGCCTTGATAAACTCATTGTTTCCTGCATTTTCTTCCTCGATACACTTTATAAGCGCTGAAATTTTATCTGCCGCCTTAACAAGTTTCCATTCCTCTGCATCTTTTTCTTCGGGGAAAAAGGCTCCCTCGTAGTGCTTTTTCATATCTTCGGGAAGCATTGATACGAGTTTGTCGCAAGCCATCTCCTCAACCTTTGAAAAGGCTTCACGCATCGTACTGCTGAAATACTTGACAGGGGTAGGCATATCTCCCGTTATGATTTCGGGCATATCGTGATAAAGACCGAGAAAAGCCGCTCTTTCGGGGTTAACCTTGCCGCCGAAACGTTCATTTTTTATAACGGCAAGAGCGTGAGCAATAACGGCAACGTCATTACTGTGCTCACTGATATTTTCTTTGGCGGTATTTCTCATAAGTGCCCAACGGTTTATATGCTTCATTCTTGAATGCATCGCAAAAAAATGATTTCCCATTTTCTTCTCCTTTGAAAATCAAAGGACTGCAGTTAAAGTTACGGCAGTCCCCTTATGTATTTCTCTTTTAGTCAATAATGTCGCCCATCATACCGGGAGTGCAGGAAGCAGCATTGCTTTCATCAGTATCAATGTGCATTGCAAGAGCATAAGCAGGGTTAACTCTTACAACAACATCGCCGAAAATGAGTGAACGACCGTCTGTTTCTGCCTTAACGGAAACAATCTGCTTATCGGTAAGATTATACTTTTCAGCATCTTCGGGAGTCATATGAATGTGTCTTTTTGCAACGATAACGCCTTCTGCAATTTCAACTTCACCCTTGGGGCCAACAAGTTTGCAACCGCCGCTGCCCTTGATGTCGCCTGATTCACGGATGGGAGCCTTAACACCGATGCTTCTTGCATCACCTGCAGAAAGTTCAAGTTGTGTTTCGGGACGTACGGGACCAAGAATTGATACGCCGGGGAATGTGCCCTTGGGGCCGATAACCTGTACTCTTTCTTCACAAGCATACTGACCGGGTTGTGAAAGGTCCTTCTTCTTTGTGAGTTCGTAGCCTTCACCGAAAAGGGTGTCAAGGTCTGCACGGCTAACGTGAATATGTCTTGCTGATGTTTCAATTAAAACGGGTTTGTTCATTTGAAATTCCTCCAAAACTTTATGGTTTAATTTTATCTATTCAATTTTACTACAAAATCAAACATATTTCAATATTGAATTTGTACTTTTTCAAAATTTATGGTAAAATATATTCAACAACTCACGGGAGATGATTTTATGTACTCTGAAAATTTTGAGAAACTTAAAGACGAGTGTACTCTTTGCAGAAAATGTCCGCTTTTTGAAGAAAGGCTCAACATAGTTTTCGGGCAGGGAAATGAAAATGCCGACATACTCCTTGTTTCCGATGCGCCTCGGGGCAAAGATGACCTGAAAGGGATTCCCTTTTCGGATAAAGACGGCGAAATCCTTGATAAGTTCCTTCTTCTGTGCGACCTTGCCCGTGAGGATATTTTTATCACCGACATTGTTAAATGCCGTCCTGAAGGAAAAGAAGCAAGTGACGGAGAAATGGACATCTGCATTGAACATCTTCGCAGGCAGGTGCGACATATCAAGCCGAAGATTATTCTCTGTTTCGGTGAAAGAGCATCAAAAAAAATGATTGCCCCCGACTTTGACCTGAATAAAAGTCACGGTCAGTTCATCAAGAAAGGCAAACTCTATTTTATGGGTACTCTGCACCCCGAAGAAGCCTTGCTGAACGAAGAACGCAGACTTCTTATGCTTGAGGATTTTCAAAAATTCCGAAAAGGTCTTGAGGCTCTCAAATAAAAAATGATACTGTCGGGGATAGACTTGCACCTGTCCCCGCTTTTATTTTAAAAAAGAGTGACACATTATGCGTCACTCTTTTTAATATTAAATTATTCAGCAGTGTTCTTCTTAAGAGTTTCAAGTTCTGCTTTGAGTTCCTTGGGAAGTTTGTCGCCGAACTTGCCGTAAAATTCTTCGATGCCCTTTGCATCTTCAGCCCAGAGAGCCTTGTCAACGTCAAGGATTGAAGCGAGTTGTTCAAGTGAAACTTCGTCTTCGATGCCTTCGAGATTGATGTCTTCAGCATTGGGAAGATAACCGATTGCAGTTTCCTGAGCGCCGACTTCGCCGTCACATCTCTTGATAATCCATTCAAGAACACGAAGGTTATCACCGAAACCGGGCCACATAAAGTTGCCTTCGTCGTCCTTACGGAACCAGTTAACGTTGAAGATTTTGGGAGCCTTGTCTGCATCAAGAGTTGCACCGATATCAATCCAGTGCTGCCAATAATCAGCCATATCGTAACCGCAGAAGGGAAGCATTGCCATGGG
>CAYNIN010000083.1:1452-7523 GCA_964397395.1 uncultured Faecalibacterium sp. | reverse complement strand
TGTCCCATTTTATTAAGCTGGCTGATACCGCTTGAAAGAAGATAGAAATAGCACTTAACCATAAGTTCTTTTGTTGCTTCATCTTTGGGAGGTTCAGTCGCCGAAAGAAGTGAGGACATCTTGAGAAGTACCATAAAGAAACTAATCAGTACGCCTGTATTTTTGATGCCTTTGATTTTCGGGAAAGTTGAAAGAGATATTTTGCCCTTGAAGAATGCGTTGAGTGCTTCAACGGTTTTAAATTCAAGTTCAACATCAGGCTCTGAATCTGCAAGGCAGATGTTAACTTTCCATTCACCGCAGTCAACAAAGAAGTGCATACCCACCTTGCCGCCTTCTGCGTCGGGGTCAAGACAACTTACCTGAATTGTTGCGGTTGTTGTTTCAAACTTCTTTTTAAGGGAAGGTATATCGTTTGCAATAACTTTTACAAGCGGCAATGCAGCATTGAGAAAGATTATATTTGAATATAAGGCTTCCTGTGTATGAGCCATAACAATTGCCTCCTTGTATTAGAATTCGTCGTCCCAGTTGTCGTCTTCTTCGAAGTCCATCTTCATAACTTCACGGACTGCAGCAACAATACCGTTTGTATCAATGCCAACTTCTGACATAATGTCTTCCTGAAGTCCGATAGGAGCAAACTTATCCTGATGACCGAGCATTTTGAATGCACAACCTTTACCTGCCTGTGCCATAACTTCCGCAACGGCAGAACCAAGACCGCCAACGGTACTGTGGTCTTCAACGGTAATGATTCTTCTTGTATCCATAACCGCCTTGATGATGGCATCTTTGTCAATGGGTTTGATTGTGTGCATATTGAGAACACGAACTTTAAGTCCGTCAGTGTTTTCAAGGAAGTTAGCAGCCTGAAGAGCCTGGAATGCACATGAACCGCAAGCGATAACCGTAATGTCGGTACCTTCGTGAAGTTCAACTGCCTTACCTACTTCAAAGCCGTAGTCTGTGCCGGAATAAAGCACACGGTCAAAGCCTCTGTTGATACGGATATAGAAGGGGCCTTCTGTTTCATAAGCAGCCTTAACTGCGTTTGCAGTTTCATAACCGTCAGCGGGAACGATAACCGTAAGGTTGGGCATTGCTCTTGTGATTGCAAGGTCTGTGATTGCGTGGTGGGTTGAGCCTGCCTGACCGAAGGAAGTACCTGCGTGAGTTGCGATAATCTTTGCGTTGACGTTCTGATAGCAGATGTCGGTGTGAAGTTGGTCACATGCTCTCATTGATGTGAAAGCAGAGAAACCTGACATAAAGGGAATAAGTCCTGCTCTTGCCATACCTGCACCTACGCCGAACATATCCTGCTCTGCGATACCTACATTGAAAACTCTTTCGGGACAAACTTTGAGAACGTCACCGAGTTTTGTTGACTTTGCAAGGTCGGGAGTGATAGCAACAACTTTGGGGTCATTGATGATAATTTCGGCAAGAGTTTTGCCGTAAATTTCTGCTGTTGAAATTGAAGTCTGGTCAATTGCGTTATATACGAATCCGCCTGCCATAATTATTCACCCTCCTTTTCTGCTCTCTGACAACGTGCTTTATAATCTTCTTCGAGTTCCTTGTTGAACTTTTCAAAAAGTGCATCGTCAATTGCACCGTAATGCCATGTGTAGTCGCCTTCCATTGTCTTGACGCCTGCACCTTTCTTTGTATCCATAAGAATGCATGTGGGTGCGCAGGGCTCTTTTGCTCTTTCAATGGCGCCGTCAATAGCCTTGCAGAGTTCGCCGATATTGTTACCGTCAACAACAACAGTGTTAAAACCGAAAGCAGTCATCTTATCTGCAAGAGGCTCAAGTTTCATAACTTCTTCTGTGGGACCGTCAATCATGCAATGGTTACGGTCAATGAAAACGATACAGTTGGAAAGGTTATAATGGTTAATCGTCATAAAGCCTTCCCAGTTTGAGCCTTCACCGAGTTCGCCGTCACCCGTTACAACATATGTAAGGTAGTCTTTTTTAAGAACTCTTGCGGCAAGGGCTGTACCTGCGGCAATTGAAACACCGTGACCGAGAGAACCTGTTGATGCGTCAACACCTACAACCTTGTTTGAGTCAAGATGCATACCCATTTTTGAACCTGAAAGGTTAAAGGATTTGAGCATTTCAACATCGTTGAAGCCTTTATCGCAAAGTACGGGAGCATAAGCAATAGCGGCATGACCTTTTGAAAGAATAAAACGGTCTCTGTCGTCCCACTTGGGATCGTCAACTTTTATGTTGAGATACTTGTGATAAAGGACTGTGAGAAGATCCATAACGCTCATACCGCCGCCGATATGACCGCTGCCTGCCCATACTGTTGTCTGAAGTGAAAGTTTACGAAGTTCGTAAGCCTTCTTTTCAAGGGCAAGCCATTCCTGTTTTGAAAGTGGCATAATAATTTCCTCCATATTTTAATTATTTAATATCTGTGAAAGATATTGATTACATTATCTGCGGAAAATTTCCGGGTGGTTTTTAGCAACGATACCGAAACATTCTTCGCCCACTTCAATGGTATGTTTAATATCCTCCTCGGAAAGAGATGCGTTAATGAAGTGGTTGTGGTGAGAAGCAAGGAAAATGCCTCTTGATACCATTTCGGCAATCCATTCCTGATGAAGAAGCATACTGTCGTCGTTGCCTATTCTCAGATAGAACAAAGCGGGTGCGCCTGAAACAACAAGGTCGATACCGTGCTCTTTACCTGCCTTGACAAGTCCGTCGCAAAGCATTTCACCTTTCTGTTTAAACATAGTGGGAATATCGAGAGCCTTCATCTTATTGATGTTGGCAATACAAGCGGCAAAGGGTACAGCCGAAAGCCAATAGGAACCTGTGTATGCAAGGGAACTCATAGCGCCCTTAAGAAATTCCTTACCGCAAAGAGCAGACATATTATAGCCGTTTGCAAGGGCTTTACAGAAGCAGATAAGGTCTGCTTCAAAGCCGAAAAAGTGGTCTGAGCCTTTAAGGTCAAGACGGAAACCTGCACGAACATCGTCGATAATGAGAACTATATCGTTATCGGTACAAATTTTTCTAACCTTCTGCCAAAAACCTTCTTCGGGGAAAGCGTTATCGTGGAAATTACCGTGATCATAAGGCTGGGCGATGATGCAGGCAATTTCGTTTCTGTTTTCTGCAATTGTCTTTTCAAGCAGAGGAATATCGTTCCAGGGAAGCATAATATTGTTGGCAACATCTTCGGGAAGTACGCCTGGATAGTCAATCTTCTGACACCAGGGTGAAACACCGTGATAGTAGCCCGAGAACATAATAACCTTTTTTCTGTGGGTGTATGCTCTTGCACACATAATCGCACCCTGAGTTGCGTCGTTACCGTTCTTTGCAAAGAATGCCCAATCGGCTGAAGCAACGGTATCAACGAGAAGTTCTGCACATTCAAGCATTACCTTGCCCGGCTGTGTTGTACAGTTACCCAGAGCAATCTGCTTCATTGCCGCTGCATCAACATCGGGGTCGCAGTAACCGAGAACATTGGGTCCGTATGCGCACATATAGTCAATATATTTGTTGCCGTCTACGTCCCATACGTATGTACCCTGTGCTTTTTCGGCAAACATGGGCCATTTTGTAACGGGAATAAACTGACCTTCTGCAGGGCCGAGATGTCCGTAAATACCCGAGGGAATAACATTTGTTGCTCTTTTGAACATCTCTCTGCTTTTTTCTGTATTATATACGGGAAAACTCATTCTCACTTACCTCCTTATGTAAGATACAATGCAACTCTGTCAAGAATTCTGTTCAGGTTGTCAATCATATTTATCTGACCGTGCATTTCAACAAGTCCCTCACCTACTGCGGCAATAGCATTGATTTTGCCGTCGAAAAGGGCTCTTGCGGTTCTGATGTCGGCGAACTGCATCTGTGAACGGAAGTATGCAGGCTTTCTCTTGATTGTTTCAAGACGGTTATTTTTAACACGGATTGTTGCACTGACGCAATCTTTGATTGAAACGTCGATAATACCGTCGGGAATAAGAGAAGCACTGAACTTGCCGATTTCATCGTTATTACCAATCTGCGAAAGAGCACCGGTAATTACGTAGAACATCAGTTTGGTGCTGATTTCAAAGAACTTATCATCCTGAAGATCTTCCTCTGTGGGACGCAGATACTTTGAGAGAATATCCGTTAAAGGAATGAACTTCTTGAGAAGAAAAGCAATTTTTGTGAAGCCTTTGACGGGTATTGCCATACCGCCGTCAATCATGGCATTAAACTGTTCGGGTTTTGCAAAGGGAAGAAGCACATCACACTTGTCTGTGCCGTCCTGAATTCTGCAGGAACCTTCTTCAAAAACCAGTGTTGCGGCAGGACCGCCGAAAACTTTGATACCGATTGAAACAGGTCTTTCCGTTGTGACGAGGCTTCTTGCTTCTTCATCAAGGGCACAAAGATTTTCGATGGCGCCCAGAACTGCATACATATTGATGTACGCAAGAGTTCTTGCATCTGTCATCATAATATAATCCTCCTTAAAAAGTCTGTGGCTTCACGTGGGTATAATGAGCCAAAGATAATCTATACCACAATATTTTAACACAATCGGCAGTCATTGTAAATATTTTATATTAAAATTAAACAAAAATTTCATATTAAATGCCGTAAGCAAAAAAATACTGCTACGCATTTTTACCGAAAAAAATGCGCAACAGTTACTCTTGAACATATAAACCGTTATTTGATTTTCACACTCTTGATACTGCTCCACGCACCGTAAACCGTACCGCTTGCAGTTTTTGTGTAGGCACGGACTTTGAAGAAGTATGTTTTTCCGCTTGTGAGTTTGCTTTTTGAGCCATTTAGCACATCGGCTTTATATGAACTCACTTTCTTGTAAGCACCGTCTTTTTTCTCCGAATAATATACCTGATAACCGCTTTCACCGCTAACGTTTGTCCAATTGAAAGTTGCCTTTCCTTTGTAATCGGAATTCACTTTAAGGGTAGGAGTCACGGGCTTCGTTGCAGTTTCAAAGGTGGCTGTTCCCTTTCCCCAGATTGTACCGTCATCCTTTGTGTAAGCTTTGATTCTGAACTTATACTTTGTACCTGCTTTAAGGTTTTTTACTTTATAACTTACAACAGAACCCGAAGTTACTGTTTTTATTTTCTCCCACTTCTTTGTTTCGGTGTTGTACTGAAAAATTGCATACCCGTGGGCTCCTGTAACCTTGTTCCACGTAAGTTTGACAGCCGAAGTTGAAGTAACCGCCGAAACCTTGCCCGCGACCTTTGGAACGATTATATAAATAAGAGTTTTGCTTCCGCTGTAATTTCCTTTAAAAGTAATTTTAACGTTATATCTGCCAGGATTTATTCTGCCGCTTTCATATTTTACGGTATAGTCAGTACCTTCTTTCAAAGCGTTATCCTTGCTGTCCTTAACGGTAACGGTTGGAGTCTGCACCTTGCCGTTGAAGGTATATTCCTCGGCAGACAGGGCAATTGTTTTCGGGTAAAAGATTGTCTTTACCGACTTCACGTTTCCGCAGTCACACGCTGAAACAGTCTTGCCGTTTTGGGTAAGAGTTGCTTTGGCGGTAACGGTTTTGTAACTGTGATCGGATTTATTAACCGTTGCAGTTACAACATCACCGCAAACAGAGCAAACCTTTTTCTTTATACCCTCGGCAGTACAAGTTGCCGACTTCACCGTTTTGTACGAACCGTAGGTGTGTTGGGTTTTTGATGTCTTTGCACCTTTTTCCTTGAAGGCACCGCAGCAAGACCAATATGTGTCCCCGGTGTACCCCTCACTTTCGCAAGTGGCAAGAACGGCTTTTTTAGTCACATCGGGTTTACCCGTATGAGCATCGGCATCAATAGAAATTGTGACGCCCGACTTTGCAAATGCGTCACAACAAGACCAATACACGTCACCCGTATAACCTTCGTCTTTGCAAGTGGCGACAACTGCATTCTTTACCAGGTCTGCCTTACCCGTATGCGCCTTCGTATCGGCGGAAATCACTGTGCCCGTATTTGCAAGCACACCGCAACAAGACCAATACACGTCACCCGTATAACCTTT
>CAYNIN010000083.1:0-1352 GCA_964397395.1 uncultured Faecalibacterium sp. | reverse complement strand
GTCTTTGCAGGTGGCGGCAACCGCATTCTTTACCAGGTCTGCCTTGCCCGTGTGGTTTGCGGTATCAATGTCAATTTCTGTCTGCGAAAGAATAACTTCGCCGCAAGACTCACAATAACTGCCCTGAGTATAGCCCACAGCAGTACAGGTAGCCTCAACCGCCTCCTTTGTTACGGGAGTACCGTGAAAACAAGCAATTCTCTCGAGTTTTACGTCAAAAGTGCCGTCGGAAATAGTATAAAACCTTGCGGTAAAGTAATACACCGTATCGGCTTCAAGGTCATAAGTAATGCAGAAATTACTGTTCTCACCGCTTTCGTCATCCCTGGCAAGAATTTCATTTTTGGCAGAATTAAAAAGACAGCCGTATGTGTCGCTGTCCGAAATTGAATAAAAAATATAAGTGCCCGAAACTTCGGGAATGAACTGCAGGCATGCTTCTTCGTCCTTCGTTACGGTAACGGTTTTCCTTTCACCTGCTGCGATTGTTTCGTACCCATCGACCGCAAAACCGCTCATCAGGCAAGCGAACAAAACTACAAGAGCAAGTGCCGTTGCAATAAAGCTGAATATTCTTTTTAACATATTTTAACGTCCTGTTTTTTAGATTCCGTGAGTGTTTTTCTCACGAAGAAATTTTAGCACATTTGTTATGCAAAAGCAAGATTTTTGACAGTTATTATGAAAAAAAGTTGAAATTTGATAAAAACAATTCCAATATGGAATAATCAAACTTTTTCTTGATAAAATATCGCAAATAATGTCAAAAAAGTTGTGGGTTTTAACGATATAGAGTGTATAATAAAGTGAGAAGTGTCTGAAAGGAGGTTGGTTTATGAAGGAAAAAGAAATAATTGAACTGATTATACAGCGAGATGAACGCGGTATAAAAGAACTGCAGATACACTACGGACCTTTGATATGTTACATAATTGCTCCGATTTTAAAAAATACTCACGATCAAGAAGAATGTTTTTCCGAAGTTACCGTAAAAATTTGGGATAAAATTCATCAGTATGACGCAGACCGAGGAAGTTGGGCTGTCTGGGTGACATCTATATCCAGGAACACTGCACTCAACCGTTTACGTCAGACTGAATCAACAGTCAGCATTGAAGAAATACCCATAGAAATAGCATCCTCTGCCCCAACGCCCGAAGAAGCCCTCATACAAAAAGAACAGGAAAACATATTGAAGAAAGCCCTAAATCAACTATCCGCAAAAGACAGATCTTTATTCTATCGTAAGTATTATTATCTGCAATCTACTGCTCAGATTGCAGCAGAGTTAAGTATGACAGAGAGAGCAGTAGAAGGTAAGCTCTATCGAATAAGGAAAAGATTAAAAGCAT
>CAYNIN010000082.1:0-7629 GCA_964397395.1 uncultured Faecalibacterium sp. | reverse complement strand
AGGGAAGGCGAATAACCTCTCCACCGCAAGCGGTTCCCCTCTCCTTTCAGGCGAGGCTTATTTTACCGCAATTTAAAACTGCCTCTACTGAAAGGCGAGGCAAGAAAGCAGGCACTATTTAGGTGAGTTGAAACGGTTGGGAAGACTCATCCGTCAGTCTGCGACTGCCACCTTCCCTAAAGGGAAGGCGAATAACCTCTCCGTCAGTCTGCGGCTGACGGAGAGGTTCTTTTTACGGCAATATCATTATTCATTCAGCATTTAAAACTTGAAAACCATACCGATAACCGCCGAAAGTAAGACGACTGAAACGGGATGCAGTTTTTTGAATTTCTTTATGAGAATGAATATAAGTACGGACAGAATTATGCTTTTATAATTCACCGCCGCAAATATATCTCCCGTTTCGGCAAAAACTTCACCGCTGTAAAAAGCAAGTTCCGCAACGCCTAAAAATGCCGCCGCAACAAGACCGAGAGAAGCGGCACGAAGACCGTAGAACACATACTCAACATACTTTGAACTGCGGAACTTCATAAGAACTTTTGCAACAATCAGAATCACAATAATCGAAGGTGTGATAACCCCCATAGGTGCGATAACGGCACCCACTAAGCCGCCGACGGTGCCGAACTGACTGCCCGTCTGAAAGCCGACGTAAGTTGCCATATTTATACCGAGAGGGCCTGGAGTTGACTCGGAAATTGCCACCATATTGGAAATATCCGCCTGAGTGAACCAGCCCGTTGTTTCTGCCATATCCGCAAGGAAAGGCAATGTTGCAAGTCCGCCGCCGACGGCAAAAAGACCCACAAGGAAAAAGCGGATATACATTTCAAGAAAAATCATCATTTCTCACTTGCCCCCTTTTTCTCTTTTGAAAGTTTAATCACAAGGGAGCAGACCGCCGCCGCAATAACGAAAATCACAGGCGAAAGGTCGGTAAAGAAAGAAAGAAGTGCCACTATGAGAAAAATTGCAAAGGTGATTTTGTCAACCACACTCTTTTTTGAAAGTTTCAGCACAGCGGAAAGAATAAGAGCCACAACCGCCGCTCTGATACCTGCAAAGGCGTGAGCCACAATTTCAATATCCTGAAAACCGCTGATAAAGGCGGCAATGATACTTACGATAATAATTGAGGGGGTCACAACACCCAAAGTTGCAACGATTCCCCCTAAAGCACCCTTGGTCTTCTGACCCACAAAGGTTGCCGTGTTGACGGCGATAATGCCCGGGGTGCACTGACCTATGGCAAAATAGTCCATAAGTTCTTCAAGGGTTGCCCACTTTCTTTTTTCAACAACCTCTTTTTCAAGCATGGGAAGCATAGCATATCCGCCGCCGAAAGTGAAGCCGCCGATTCGGGCAAAGGTGAAAAATAAATCAAGCAAAACTTTCATTGTACCTCTCCTTTTTTATCCGTTTTTTGAGCAGCGGATTTGCCCGTCGCTCAAAGCAAATCAGGGTGCTTGAACACCCTGAAAAATACTGTTATATCTCTATGTTTTCTTTACTGTACTTCTTAAAGAAGTCAAGCATTTCATCAGTCGTTTTAACCGAAGGCGCCTTGCAGGGATAGATTATCGGGAAAACGTGAGGTAAATCTTCACCGTCAGTTTTTTCCCAATCCATCAGTTTCATCTCAATGCCTTTTTTCTCAAAGAGTTCTGCCGTTTTAAGCACCTGACTGCGTGCAAGAAAATCTCCCGAAGATGTAACCATAAAGGTAGGTATCATTTCGCCAAAAGAAAGCAGTGCATCCACATTTACATAGGGTGCCCACTTTTCCTTTTTATAATTCTTGCCAAGCATTGCTTTTGTGTAAAAACTGATAATTGTACCGTCGTCCATATATGACATAGCGGAAGTCAGACCGACGGCATTGAACTCAAGTTCAAAATCGGGTACGGAGAAAATCTCACGCATTTTTTCGCTTTTTGAAAGCATAGCCGTATAAAGAGCCAGCATACCGCCTGCCGAGTCACCCGTAAGGCAGATATTGTTCTTATCGGCAGGGAACATTTCAATGTTATCCTTAAACCAGATAAGAGCCTTTGCAACGTCGGAAAGTTGCTCAACTGCATTTATTTCGGGATAAAGACGGTAACTCATATTCACAACAACATAGCCTCTTTTTGCAAGATAAAGGCAGTAGTTCTTGTTCAGTTCCTTGTCGCCGTACATCCAGCCGCCGCCGTGTATATCAACTATAACGGGGAGTTTGCCTTCAGCATTTTCGGGATAGTACACATCAAGGCTGTGATATTTATGTCCGTCGTCACAGTAGAAATGATTGTCGGATTCAGCCACGCCCTCGGGCCAAGAGAGAGTCGCAATACGCTTGTCGTCCATCTTCTTGGTATTTGCCCAATTGAGAGCAAAAATTTTATCGAGAATTTTAGACATATCAGCCACCTATTATACAGGAGGAGTCTGCATACCCTGACTCATAGCCTGAGCAAACATACCCTGCTTCTTTTGCTTCTTGGGTTTATATGCAGGAGGGTTCTTGAGTTTCTTCTTTGCTTTTTTGCCCTTAATTGAAGCAAGATACTTGTTAACTTCAATTACGGGAGGAGCCATTGTTGTGCTCATATAGTCAACGCAGCGAGCAAGAAGAATCTGGTCGTTATCAAGACCGCCGAGAATTGAAACGGCAATAAGGCTCTGGGTATCGTTGGTGCCGTCTTCGTAAACTTCGTTGAGAAGCTGGAAAAGTTTCTTCATTGTCTGGGGGTCATTTTCCTTAATGGCGCCGAGAATTTTTTCTGTGCCGTACTTTGAGAAAAATTCTTCGCCTAAAAATTCGCCGTAAGCGGCAATGTTTTCTTTATAGTAGGGTCGAAGTTCGGGGAAAATAAGGCAAAGTCTTGATGCAAGAGTGTTGGCATCATAGAATGAGCCGTTCTTTACAGCGGTTTTTGAAACTGTCTGGGGTGCTTTCTGCACGGGCTTTTTAACGGCGGCAACCTTTGCGGAAAACTTCTTGTCAAGAGTGTCGGCAAACTCGTTAATTACATACTTGACATCTTTGCTGTCTGAATTTTCATCAAGCAGTGTAACGGAAAGTTTGTTGGGTGTTTCGTCGGGGTTTTCACCGTTGTTACCTGAAAAAAGTGAAACCTTGCCGTCACTGTAAGAAACGGCAACAACGCCCTTTTCACCTGTATATTTTGCAGTGAGCACACCGTTTTCGTCGCTGATAAAATCGCCGTTTTCATCTTTATAGGCATTAAAGCCGAGTTTTGACATCTCCTGACCGAGACCGTCGAGAACATTTCTGAAATTTTCGTTCATCAGGATAACTCCATTTCTTTCATCTTTACCGATGATATATTTTTATACAGTATAGTAGTATATCATAAGCAGAGAAATATGTCAATTGTAATTGCAGATTTCGGATAAATGCAAAATACTCGCTCAGGGCAGGCAGTGACGGGAAAGTCCGTCACCGCCCCGTTTGCTTCGGTGCAAAAGTTCAGCGAATCGGTTTCACTGCAGTACAATGCAGCCCCAACAGCCAAGTTAAAATCACCCGAACAACAACCTCATACCAAATCACCGCAATTTTTTCACTTAATAACACAAAAAATATTCAAAACCTATTGATATTTTCCCTCGAATTTGAGATAATAAACTGAATTATACCCATTATCGTCAGGAGGATATACCATGACAGACAACAAACGCTTGGCAGACCTTCTTTTCCCCCAAGTTACCCTCACCCCCGAGGATATGGAAAAAAGGTTTCCAGAAAGAAATCTTAAAGAGGGCACCCGTGTAACAAGAATCGCCCCCTCGCCAACAGGCTTCTTACACTTCGGCAACCTTTTCGCAGGTGCCGTTTCATATAAAACCGCAAAAGTTACCGACGGCATCTTCTTTGTAAGAGTTGAAGACACCGACCGGAAAAGAAAAGTCGAGGGAGCCGTTGAAGTAATGCTGGAAGGTCTTAAAGCCTTTGACGTTATTGCCGACGAAGGCGTTGTCGGTGAAGATAAAGAAGTCGGTGACTACGGCCCTTACTATCAGAGTCAGAGAAAAGACATCTATCACGTTTTTGCAAAGCATCTCGTTGAAGAGGGTCTTGCATACCCCTGCTTCTGCTCGGCAGAAGAACTTGACGAAATCAGGGCAAGTCAGGAAAAAGAATCCGTAAAGGGATATTGGGGAGAGTTTGCAAAGTGCAGGAACCTCTCCGTTGAAGAAGCGGAAAGAAATATTGCAGAAGGTAAAACCTGGACTCTTCGCCTTAAATCCCCCGGCGACCTGGAAAAGAAATGCTGCATAGACGATATGATTAAAGGTAAAATTGAAATGCCCGAAAACGTGCAGGACATCGTTCTTCTCAAATCCGACGGCATACCTACCTATCATTTTGCCCACGCCGTAGATGATCACCTTATGCGTACAACCCACGTTGTACGAGGTGACGAATGGATGTCAAGTTGCCCCATTCATCTTCAACTTTTCAAATGCCTTGGTTTCAAGGTGCCCAAGTACGCTCACGTTGCTCCCATTATGAAAGAGGAAAACGGCGGCAAGCGTAAACTTTCAAAGAGAAAAGACCCCGAAGCAGCCGTAACCTTCTATCAGGAAACGGGCTACCCCAAGGAAAGTGTCAACGAATACATAATGACCCTTGCCAACTCAAACTTTGAAGACTGGCGCAAGACCAATAAAGATGCAAGTATTGACTCTTTCCCCTTTAACCTTAAAAAGATGAGTGTATCGGGTGCACTTTTCGATATGGTAAAATTAAACGATATCTCAAAAAACGTTATCTCTCTTATGCCTGCAAAAAAAGTGTACGACTCTGCATCAGAGTGGGCAAAACAGTATGACGGTGATTTTTACACCGTTCTTACAAGAGATGAAAACTTCTCGGTAAATATCCTCAACATTGACCGTGAGGGTGCAAAACCGAGAAAGGATATCGCCTGCTGGAGTGAAGTAAAAGACTATGTAAGTTATTTCTTCCCCGAATATTTCACAGGTGAATTTGAACTTCCCGAAAATATTCAGAAAGATGACGCAAAGGAAATTCTCACTTCTTACGGCAAAGTTTTTGACAGCAGTGACGACAAAGACACCTGGTTTGCAAAAATCAAAGACCTCTGCGAACCTTTAGGCTTTACTCCCAATGTTAAAGAATACAAGAAAAATCCCGAATTATACAAAGGTCACGTAGGTGACGTTTCAACGGTTATCCGTCTTGCCGTAACAGGCAGAAAGAACACTCCCGACCTGCACTCCATTATGGCGCTTTTAGGTGACGAAACCGTAAAAGCAAGACTTGCAGGTGCAATAAAAAACCTCGGTTAATATCGGAAAGGAAAACGGTTATGGAAGAAGAAATCAAAGTATCCAATTTTATTCACGATTTTATTGATGAAGACTTGGAAAAGGGTGTTTACTCCCACATACAGACAAGATTCCCCCCTGAGCCTAACGGCTATCTTCACATCGGTCACGCCAAGGCTATACAGATAGACTTCAGCACCGCAGAAAAATACGGCGGTACCTGCAATCTCCGCCTTGACGATACAAACCCCTCAAAAGAGGACGTGGAGTATGTTGATGCAATCAAGGAAGACATTCAGTGGCTCGGCTACAAATGGGACAAAGTTCTCTATGCTTCAAGTTATTTCGACTTTATCTATGAATGTGCGGTAAAACTTATTGAAACGGGTAAGGCTTACGTCTGTGACCTTACTGCCGACGAAATCAGAGAATACAGAGGTACTCTCACTCAGCCCGGCAAAAACAGTCCTTACAGAGAACGCTCCGTGGAAGAAAACCTTGACCTTTTCAGAAGAATGACGGAAGGCGAGTTCCCCGACGGTGCAAGGGTGCTTCGTGCAAAAATTGATATGGCTTCACCTAACATCAATATGCGTGACCCCGTTATTTACAGAATTGCTCATGTGAGCCATCATCAGACAGGTGACAAGTGGTGCGTTTATCCCATGTACGACTTCGCTCACCCCATTTCAGACACAAGAGAGGGTGTAACTCACTCCCTTTGCTCCCTTGAATTTGAAAATCACAGACCCCTTTACGATTGGGTACTGCGTGAACTCGGCTTTGAAACTCCTTCAAGACAGATTGAGTTTGCACGTCTTAACCTTAACTACTGCCTTACAAGTAAGAGAAAGTGTCTGCAACTTGTCAACGAGGGCATCGTTGACGGCTGGGACGATCCGAGAATGGTTACAATCAGCGGTATGAGAAGACGTGGTTATCCTGCCGAGGCTATCCGTGACTTCATTAACCGTGTGGGCGTTTCAAAGGCTTATTCCGTTGTTGACTTCGGTCTGCTTGAAGCCTGCGTCAGAGATAACCTCAATCAGAATGCTCCGAGAGCAATGGCAGTTCTCCGTCCCCTTAAAGTTATCATTGACAACTATCCCGAAGACCTGACGGAAGAAATTGAACTTCCCGTAAATCAGGACAGACCCGAAATGGGTACAAGAACAATAAAGTTCTCCAAAGAGATTTACGTTGAAAAAGAGGACTTTATGATCGAACCTCCGAAGAAGTATTTCCGCCTTTTCCCCGGCAACGAGGTACGTTTAAGAGGTGCTTACTTTGTTAAGTGTGTCGGCTACGATACCGACGAAAAGGGTGAAGTTACCGCAGTACATTGCACCTATGACCCCGAAAGCAAGGGCGGTAATGCCGCTGACGGCAGAAAGGTCAAGGGTACGCTTCACTGGGTAAGTGCAAAACACAGCACAGATTTTGAAGCCCGCCTTTATGACAGACTTTTCAAAACCTCCAATCCTTCCGACGAGTCACAGGGCTCATTCAAGGATAACCTTAACCCCGATTCATTGACAGTTCTTTCGGGCTGTAAATTAGAGGGCGAAATCAAAAACCTCAAAGTCGGAGATACCTTCCAGTTTATGCGTCAGGGCTACTTCTGTGTGGACACAACGTCAACAGACGAAAAAATTGTCTTCAACAGAACCGTTGACCTTAAATCTTCCTGGAAATAAAACATAAGGAGTAAATTAAAATGAAAATAGCATACCGTATTATTACACCGATTTTAGCCCTTGGCGCAGTTGCAATGGGATTTTTCCTGAAGCTGTTCTACTTTGTAATCGGCGGTGCTTCCGATGAAATTAACACCATCGTTTCTCTCGTTTCCGCTTTCGGTGTTGAAACAAACTACGAGTTTTCCGCTTTTGAAATTATCAAGTTGCTTTTAGGTGCCGACCTTTCAGGCGCAGCAACGGAAGCCACGGAAGCAACAGAAGCAACAAGTTTCCTCACAATTATCGACCCCATTCTTCCCCACATTATTGCATTCATTATTTTCTTCGTTCTTACTATTCTCCTTTTCCTTGCCGTCGGTGTTGTCGCCGCCGCAACAGAAAAAAGAAACGTAGTTATGGGTATGTCAGCAGGCGGACTTGTTCTCTGCTTCATCTGTATCCTTATTGCAAAGTTTGCCTTTGATAAAATTATCGGCGGTGAAATCTCCCTTGCCGACATCGTTGGCACTTTCTCCGACAGCACCTGGATGCAACTTCTGACCGCCGTAGTTACCGTAACTTCGGCAACACTTTCCGCAGGTTTCTATGCCGTTTTCGGAATGTATATTCTTGTTATCCTCTG
>CAYNIN010000081.1:0-7793 GCA_964397395.1 uncultured Faecalibacterium sp. | reverse complement strand
AGAAATCACCTTTTTTTAAAAAATATTAAAATCGTGAATTTATACAAAATTTTTCAGGCGGGGTTGTGGGAAGTGGCTATTCAGTTTCACGGCAAAGGTGGTGGAGAGGTTAAAAAATCCGCCACCTGAGTGACGGATTTTCATTTCGTATTAACCTTTAATCAGCCAAGGATGCCTGCCAATGCGTTTTCCATAAATGCAATGCCTGCTTCTGTATCGCCGTTATAGAGAAGGAAGCCAAGGAGAGCACCGAAAATCTTAATGAGGATACCCATAATCGTTGCCATTGTGTCACCTTCTGCTTCTGCAGTTGTGTATTCAGCGATGAACTGAATGTAGGACTTTGAGTTGTGATCTTCGGGGATTACAAAGTAGTCAGTTGCTGCATAAAGTTTGTTGTCGAGTGAACATCTCCAACCGGTGAGAGACTGACCGCTGGGAGCGGTTACAACGGGTAACTGAACGGAACTGCCCTTAACAAGATCCGTTGATGATTCGGGAAGCCAGATGAATGAGCCCGAAACAGTCTGCATCTCAAAATTACCGTTGTTGTAAACGGGAAGCTGGTCACGTGATGAACCGCCGTTGAAATTTAAGAGAATTGCAACCTGATCATTTGTAACGTTACCTTTTGTATATTCACTTGTAACTTCAAATGCCGATGAAGCCACCGCAAAGCAACTGAACATCATCATAACTGCTAATACTACTGCTAATACTTTTTTCATAAGTTTTACCTCCGTAAAAATTTATTTTCTTAATCGTCCATATTATAACACCACGTTTATAAAATTGCAAGTCCTTTTTTCCCTATTTTTTTATTTTTTGATTTTGTTTAATCTTTTTTAATTTTTATTATATACGGGCTCAACATTGCCTTAATATTTTCGGGTGAATTGTGTTTTTCCGTTGACTTTAATTATAATAGTATAGTATAATTACTCTTGATAACAGTTAAGGAGATACAATATGGAAGATAAATTTTCGGCTTTCTGCGGCTGGGGGCCTTTCGGCAAAAAGTATGCAGGCCTCTCCAACATAGCCGAACACGAAAAATACAGCGGAATAAGGTTCGACCTTTGTACCTGCCCCGCTGTATCTGCTTTTGACATAAGAGTGCCTAATGTCACTCTCCCCTCGGCGTACCACCCCTGGCTTTGCAATGAGGATTACAGTTTCTATTCCTACCGCCACGACCTTGAATGGAAAGACAAAGTTTATGCTGATGTTTCCTATACCCGTATTGATAAAAACAGTACTCTTGTCAGAACGGAGATAGTCAACAACTCCACGATTATCAAAAACTGCGTTGTGAACTACTTTTCTTCAATCGAGTACCCCCAAGACGCATATACCGAAGTACAGTTGCCCGAAAAGTGTGACTTTATTGATGCGGTGAATTATACGGAGTATACCTACAACACGCCTCGCCCCTGGGACGAGCAGAATGCCGACGGTATGAAAAAAGGCGAATTTTTCGACAAACGCTTTGTGGGCGAAAAAGGTCTCGGCGACAGAGCAGAAAAATGGCATATGCCCCACAGAGTGATAAAGCCTTTCGGCGCAGAGAAAAACGACCGTGTGTGCTACTGCATTAAAACAGAACGGGACTACGAAAACGCCCTTCTCGCCATCCGTTACCGCACAAGTGACATCTTTTACGAGCAGGGCAAACAGGTCGGCGTACATTACATAAACAGCGAAAACACCGCTATCTTCACTCTCAACGGTGAGAAAACCGTATCTCTTGCCCCCTGCGACAATCCCGAAATTATCTTCGTACCCATGGGCAGAATCGCAAAGGGCACCTTTGAACTTTCCCTCGTTGCCGAAGGTACGGGTGCGGCGGAATTTGACTTCTTTGCCCTTGTGGAAGAAAAGGATAAAGATAACATCTCCGTCAGCCTTGAAAGTGTAAACTTTGTGCCCGAATACGAAAACAGAGAATGTGAAGACGGTTTTCTTTCTCTGCTTAAATACGACAAAATCAAAGGCGAATACAGACTCCGTGTTTTTGACTGCAATACCCGTTTCAGAGAAATCGCCACGGGTGCCCTTGAGGACTGTATGACGGCAAGACTTTCCAATGCCGACGAAACCTTTGACGATGTTACGGAAAGTTTTACGGGTGCATTTCAGCGAAAGCACAGCGACAACGGCTTTTTCCATAATGCAATCAGCCATACTATTTTCGTCGAGCCCGGTGAAAGAAAAGTGCAGTACGCCGTAATTTCAAAGGGCGAAACCGAGTATAAAACCGAGGCGGAGTATGAAAACCTTTACAGTCAGATGAAGGAAACCGCCATCGACATAAAACTTAACAAAAACGGTGAAAAGTATAAACTGAGCAATCAGATTCTTGCCGCAACGGTTATGACCAACGTTGTCTACCCCATTTATAAGCACGGCGAATATATTATTCATCACACCCCCGGTAAACGTTGGGACTGCCTTTACACCTGGGATTCGGGCTTTATCGGGCTTGGTATGAACGAGTATGCACCACGTTTTGCCGAGTATATTATTGATACATACCTTTCTGACGAAAGTAACAGGGACTACGCTTTCCTGCATCACGGCTCCCCCGTACCCGTGCAGATTTATCAGCTTTACGAAATGCTCCAGAGCAGTAACGATAAGGCGCATTTCCTTTCCTACTATGACAGGGCAAGACTTTACTATCTGTTCCTGTGCGGTAAAATAAGAGGTTCAACAACGGCAAAATTCAAAAGCGGACTTCTCACCACTTACGACTACTTCTACTCCTCAAGCGGTATGGACGATTACCCTGCACAGATGGCAATGAAAGCCGATAATCTTCGTGATAAGGCGGCTCCCGTTATCTCCACGGCTCAGGTTATCCGTTTCGGTAAGATACTTAAGATTATGGCGGAAAAACTCGGCAGAACCGAAGACGCTGCAGAATATGAAAAAGACTGCAAGGCTTTAACCGATGCTCTCAACAAATACGCCTGGGACGAGGAAAGCGGCTATTACAGTTACGTTATCCACGATGAAAACTACGAGCCGACACACAAGTATGTTACACCCGAAGGCGAAAACCTCAACAAAGGTCTTGACGGAATCTATCCCATTATCGCAGGCGTATGCGACGAGAATCAGAAAAAGAAAATTCTTGCCCACCTTCAGAACGATAAAGAGATGCACACCCCCTTCGGTATAAGCGCCGTAGATATGACGGCTTCTTACTACAAAATCAACGGCTATTGGAACGGCAACATCTGGTTCCCTCATCAGTGGTTTATCTGGAAAAGTATGCTCGACTGCGGTGAAACCGACTTAGCAAGAGATATTGCTCACCTTGCTCTTAACATCTGGAAAAGAGAGGTTGACGAAAGTTACTACACCTTTGAAATGGTTAACACCGTAACGGGTTGCGGCGGCTGGTTCCACAACTTCGGCGGTCTTTCAACTCCCATAAATATGTGGGCAAAGGCTTACTATTCACCCGGCAGAGTAAACGTCGGCTTTGACACCTATCTTGATGAAGTTACTTTTGATAAGGAAAAGAAAAACGCCCTCATTAAGTTTACTTATTACGGCACAAACGAGAAATTCACTTTGCTTGCCGTTATGAGCGACGAAAGCGAGTATGATATTTATTTTGACGGAGAGAAAATTCAAAACGGTCAAGACAGCGGACAGATTACGCTGACTCTTTCAAGCGGATACAAAGAAAAGCACCGGGTAAAAATCACCGCAAAAAATCAATAAAATTCTGTGACCTCTGAACTGTTTTTTCTGTCTTAATAAGTGAAGTCTTAAAAGCAGAAAAAAGGAGGACGTAAATGGACGACAAGCAGATAATTGAACTATATTTCAAAAGGGACGAAAGAGCAATTTTACACACGGATAAAAAATACGGCAACAGTCTTCACAGCGTTTCATACCGCATAATTCAAAGCCGTCGTGACAGTGAAGAATGTGTAAACGACACTTATCTGAAAGTGTGGAATTCAGTTCCGCCAAACAGACCTGAAAAACTCTTTTCATATCTTATCAAAATTGTACGCAACCTCTCTTTTAACCGCTGTGAATACCTCAAAGCAAAGAAGCGGGGCGGCGGAGAATATCAGGCTGTCCTTGACGAACTGTCATACTGCATCCCTGACAGATTCAGCACCGAAGAAAGATTTGACAACGAAAGACTTGCAAAATTAATCAATGAGTTTCTTTTATCGGAAACAGAAGACAATGCAGTTATATTTATACAAAGATATTTTTATCTTTGCTCTGTAAAAGAAATTGCACAAGAAAAAGACATCAGCCAATCAAAAGTTAAAATGACTCTTTTAAGACTTCGCCAAACTTTAAAAGAAATGCTTATTAAGGAGGGCATAGAAGTATGAAAAGTGCAGACATTTTAAAAGCCATGGAGCAAACAGATGAAAAACTGATAGAGAAAGCATTGCCGACTGCAAAAAACAAAAGCATAAGAAAAAAGGCTGCTGCTTTAATCGCCGCAGTTCTCACAATTATCATTATCGGAGGAATATGTGTCTATCCCTTTGAGCAGGGCGGAAAAGTCGGTTTCACGACTGCAGCTGAAGCGGAATATCCCGTTATGTCACCAAATCCCGATACACAAGAATATTTCAACGAAAGCAACAACTCAGACTATTACGGTGCATATAATCTTTGGCTGGAAAGCCGTAACAAACAAACTGCATATTCAGAAATTTTCAGCGGCGGAATTGAGAACTTTTTGAAAAAAACGATTACTGAATTTGCAAATGATCAAAATGATAATTTCATTTATTCACCCTTAAGTCTTTATTTTGCATTGGGTATGCTTGCAGAATTGACTGATAGCAGCACACGACAAGAAATTCTTGACCTGTTGGGTTATGAATCCATTGAAGAGTTAAGACAACAGGCAAACGCTTTGTGGAATATGAACTATTGCGATGACGGCCTTTTTACAAGCGTTCTCGCCTCTTCTCTTTGGCTCAACAAAGATGTAAAATTTAATACCCAAACAATCAAAAACCTTCAGGAAAATTACTATTCATCAACTTATCTCGGTGAAGCAGGAAGTAACAGTTTCAACGAAGCCGTAAGAGAATGGATAAACGATCAGACAGGCGGCAATTTAAAAGATTATGCGTCTGATGTTTCTTTAGAAGAATGGGATGCTCTCGCACTTATAACGACTGTCCTTTTTGAAGGAACATGGACTGATGAATTTGATGAAAATAAAACAACAACCGATATTTTTCACGGCTCTATCGGTGACAGCGAATGTCTTTTTATGAATGACGAATGTGAATCGGGATATTTTTATTGGGGAAATAATTTTTCCGCAATAAGCAGAAGTTTTGAAGGTAACGGTAAAATGTGGTTTATTTTGCCTGATGAAGACGTTTCAATCAACCAGGCAATCAACGATGAAGAAGTGCTTGACTTTATTTTGAACGGTGAAAACACCGAGCAAAAGAAATGGGTAACAATTGATTTCTCTTTACCGAAATTTGATATAAGTTCAAGTATGAATTTATCTGAAAACCTGAAAAATCTGGGTATAAGCAGAATATTTGATTCAACTTGTGCCGACTTTACTCCAACGGCAGAAAATACAGAAGGCTTTGCAGTTAATAAGATTCAGCAAAGTGTAAGAATTACTGTTAACGAAAAGGGCTGTACTGCTTCGGCATTCACTCATCTGGGTCTTGCAGGCTCAAGCGTACCTGATGAAGAGGTAAACTTTATTCTCAACAGACCTTTCATATTTGTAATTACAAATGTTGACGGATTACCCATGTTTGTGGGTACCGTAAATAATATAGGATAAATCCCAAAAATAAAAAACGAGGTAGAAAAAATCATGTACGAAAACATTAAACCGCTTAAACTGAATGTCATTTCCGATATTCACTATTATGCAAGAGAGATGGGTTGCGAAGGCAAGGCTTTCTTAAAGGAAAGTTCAGCCAACTCCAACGAAATGTATTACAGCAAGGAAATCCTTGAGCAACTTGCAACTCAGCTTGTCAAGGATGAATGTGAAATTATCCTTGTTTCAGGTGACACAACAAATCACGCAGAAAAGCCGAGCCATGAAGGCGTTATTAAAATTCTCCGCTCTCTCAAAGAGCAGGGCAAGAGAGTTTATGCCATCACCGCAACGCATGACTTCAGTGATGACGGTCTTACCAACTTCTTTGACGGTGACGAAAAGAAAAAAGTTGAAGCGGTACGCAGAGAAGAACTTTTTGATATGTATAAGGAGTTCGGCCCCGACGAAGCAATTTCTGTTCACAGACAGAGTATGTCCTACGTTGTGCAACTCTGCGACGGCTACCGCCTTTTTGCTCTCAACGATGACAAAAACTTAAAGGGCGCAAGCGGTTTTTCCGAAGATTGCTTTGAGTGGATAAAAGAACAAATCGAAGATGCAAAGAAAAACGGTCAGTTCATTATTCCCATGACCCATCATCCTATGCTCTCCCCCTCTCCTTTCTATACCATTATCGGTAAGAGCAATATTATGGGCGAAGCCGAAAGAAGAATTGATCAGTTCACCGAACTCGGTCTGAATTATATGTTCACAGGTCACACTCATATGCAGGATATATCCTACAAATACACCGACAAAGGCGAAATTTTCTATGACATCACAACTCCCGGTGCCGTCGGTTATCCCGGTGCATTCAGACAGGTTACTTTTGATGCCGCCAAGGGTGAAATTGACGTAAAGTCTGTGCAGATTGAAGCCGAAATAGAAAACAAACCCCTCAAAGAATTTCTTTCCGACCGATTCTTCGGTATGATTAAAAGAGTTCTTGTTGCTGCCGCAACGGATATACCCGACCTTGCAAAAAGATGTATTGCTTTCAGCGTAAAGGAAGAACTCATCTACAAAATCGGCTGGATTATAAAGCCCTTTGCAAAACTTCTCAACAAACTGACCATCGGCACCGTTGCAAAACTTTGCAAAAAAGAATCGGGTCTTAAAAAGAGCGATTGGGCACACATAAAAGATCAGAAAGTTCTTGACTTTATAATTTCCCTCGTTACAAATCTTTTCGGCGGTGACGCTCCTTATATGCCCGACACTGCGGAATATAAAATCACTATGGGTATTCTTTCAATTATTGACAGTATCCTTGACCTTTTCGGAATAAAAATAAGCAAAATCCTCAAGGGTGCCCAATCGGTACAGAGCCTTGTTGAGCCCTTGCTTTATAATGCAGGTATCTGCGACGAAAAAGCAGTGCTTCACCTTTACGACAATCTTCCCGAAGAAAAAGAAATCAAACCCGCTTTCATCAAGAGCAAAAAGGGTCTCGGTGTTGTTGTGGGACTTGTTGCAGGTGTTATCCTTTTCCTGCCCCTTATTCTTATCTGGCTTGTTGCGGGCTTCGTAGTAAATCAGATTAAGTACGGCAAGAAGATGAAATAAATCTGCTTGACAACTCCCCTGCTTTATGCTAAAATCATTTCAATATATTAAGGCGATGAACGGAAGGAGTAACAGTTGACTTCTTTTTAAGAGAAAAGGCGGTTGGTGCGAGCCTTTAAAGAAAAACTGTGAAGGTAGTCCGTGAGCCTCGGGAAGAACGGCGTAAAAGCCTATTAGACCCCGACGTACTTTCTGCGTTAAAGATTTTGAGTGCAGTGCCCTGAAGGCGCTGAATTCAGGTGGTACCACGAAGCAAAAAGCCTCGTCCTGAAAATGCAGGACAGAGGCTTTTTTTAATGTAAAAAAATCATAGTAAATTAGTGATGAGCAAAACGAAGGAACAAAAATAAGAAAAAATGTTCCCAAAGAA
>CAYNIN010000080.1:0-7800 GCA_964397395.1 uncultured Faecalibacterium sp. | reverse complement strand
GGATTGTGTCGGCCATTCGAGCAGCACCGCAATCATTCGTGTTCCAATACTTGCAATTGTTACAATCGGTACTGTCACACTTCTGCGTGCTTTGAACAAGCAACTCAATCAGTCTTTCTCTGTCAGTCATTGTTGTCACCCCTTTTCAAAGCATAACAATATTCTCTTATATGCTTTTCGTAAAAATCAGCAGAAAACACACGAACAACTTTTCCATTGTACTCGAAGATTGCATTGCATTTTTGGATAAGATACCAAATAATAAACTGCTTAATAAGTTTTTTCATCAACCCTCACCTACCATTTCTTTTACGAGGTTGTCGATAGTATCATCTATCCAATGACAATACTTATCGCTGTAATTCGCAGTAAGTTCAATCACCGCTTTTTCTGCAAACTCTTTGACACCCTCTTTGTAAAATCGTTTTGCACATTTGTTGTATGCTATATCCGCTTCTGCAAGAAGTTTCTTCAACCTCTCAATCTCTGCCTGTTGGCGGTTGATAGTTTCCTGTTGCTGTTTGATAATGTCTTGTGCTGTAAAAGGCTCGACAGACTTTTTTAGATTTTCCCACGCTTCTTCAAGACCTGTTTCACCTTTTGCAAATTGCCCCATTAAACTAAATTTAGATAACTGTTCTTGAAAGGGTTTCTTTGTCATTTCGTATCACTCCTTATCTGTTTATCTGCTTTTTTCCATACCTGATAAAGTGCATAAGCAAGAGGATTGATAATCCACTTCTGCTTCTTTGCTTTTTCATATTCAGTTCGGAGAATTTCAACGGCATCTTCAACTGTCATTCTGTATCACTCTCCTCATCATCTGCATTTTGTTTGTATTCTTCTTCTGTACAACTTTCAGCACGATAACCCAAACCATCCAGTCCCAATGTTTCAAGGATTTTATCATCTTTGATAGGCAATGAAGCAGTCAAATATGCTTCTGTTTCACCTGTGTCATCGTTGATTAACTTGTAATACCATTTGTCATTTTTTTCAATTATGCTCATTCCGTATTGTTCCTTACCTCAACAAGAAAAATTTAACCCACTCGGGAAGGTCTGAATTGACTATTGTTTTGGTAAAAAGTATCGACAAGTCTATAACGGCAATAAAGATACTTATGTACATAAAACAGCCTATACAGCCGATGTTCTCTTCTGTCATTTCTATGCACCTTCTTTCCTTTTTCCGTAACTGCAGAAATCATCTTTTTTGCAATTAGCATGAGTACCATCATCAAAAAGGTCACACATACCGTATTCGTCAATGTCAGTAAAATGTATACAATCCTTACATCTCACAACCTCAACAACATCTTCGCCCGGCAACTCATTCAGCCTCTTTCTGATAGCCTTGCCTTTGTGCTTTATGCCCTCATCGGACATAACATTGTCGAGAATGTGTAGTGCTTTTTCAAGTTCTATGTATTTAGGCATTTTTATCACTCCTTTTCTTCAACATAACACCAACTCTGTGGCGGTCTTTTGATTTCGTGTGTTGGCATTGGAAGTCTGAGTTCTTCATCATAATATGCCCTCACATTATAAGAACGGAACTCGCTCAACTCTTTCGGCTTGTCGTAGATTATGAGGTTTGATATGTGCCAACCGTAAAATTTGTTTATACCTAAACCAAGATATTTTCTTAATTCTTCAATAGACAAACAAGATGTTTTGCAAAGATGTTGTTCTTTCCAAAAATCGTCGCTATTATCAGCAAGTATTTGATATTCATCGCCATATTCAGAAAAATCGTCAGGTTCATAAAACTCTTGTATACATTCAAAAGTTTCATCGTCCCAAAGTTCCGCTTTGTAATTGACAATGAAATCACACAAAAATTCGCCTACTACTTTGCCGTTACAAATTTGACGGTTATGTGTAAGGTAAGGTTTGTCTTGAAAAATACTTTTGTAACCGTCTTTCGTGCAATAGATATAAACCTTAAAAGGTGTTTCAATCTTTGGTTTTGTCTTCCTGACTTCAACGGTTTTCTTGCCGCTTGCGATAAGTTCACACCATTTCGGCTGAATTGAAAGTAAAACTGCTTTGCTCATCACTCGCCCTCATTCCCTCCGCAATACTCCGGTAAATTTGCTCTCACCAAAGCCGTAGCAACAGGCGGTGTAACTGCATTGCCGCACTTTGCGACCTGTTGTCCTCTTGGATACGGTTTGCCATTTAATTCAAAATCAATTATGTACTCAGACGGGAACCCTGTTGCATTGAACATTTCTCTCGGTGTCAAAAACCTCATAAATATATCTTTGATGAGGTAATCCTGTTCGTGAACAGTAATAACTGCAAATCTATCCATGGTCGTCAATGTATCAAGAGGCCTGTCTATAGCACTTGCCTTTGCTCCGCTGTAATACTTTATAAGATACGCATAAACAACTTCGTGATGATTACCACCTGCTGTAATTGTTTTTAATGGCTCTTTCACATTTTGACCGTCCATATTGTTTCTTAAAGTTACGATATAAGGCATAATTACTGCATATCTGTTCGATGTGTCCACAGTCATAAGAGGTTCATCAACGCTCTGTCCCCTGACTTCTGATTTTGATGTTTCAGAGTGATATTGAATAAGGAACGGAATATACTTCTCATCAACCATAAAAGGTTCTTTTTCATTAAGAACGAACTTTTCAAAGCCTTTAGCAATTCTTTTCATTGTAGCTTCACAAAGTGGTTTATTTCGATTAAATATGCTCTGTGCAGGAATGCTCCAGTCAATACATTCTGCTGCCGTTCGGTACGGCTTCTTATCACCAACGGCAACTTCAAGTGTATCTTTCGGTGCGTGTGTTGCTTCGGGCCATATAATCTTTTTACCGTCTGAACGTGCGATAATATATATCCTTGTTCGTGTTGTAGGTGCACCGTAGTCACAAGACCTTAAAATCCTGTATTCAAGGTCATAGCCAAGACCCTTTGAAAGATTATCAGCCATTTTGCTGTCTTCCGATATTTCAAGTGCCGAGCACATCTCGCTGAAAGCGGGGTGCTGTTTAGGAATACCCTTTGTAAGAGCCAATACAAAGCCTTCAAAGGTTTCCCCTGCTCTTTCTTTAATCGGTTTGTTATCTTCGCCGAGAGGTCCCCACGTCTGAATTTCGGGCACATTTTCAAGCATAATCACTCTCGGACTGACTTCGTGTGCCCACCTGATTGTTACCCAGGCGAGCCCTCTTATATTCTTATCGACAGGCTTACCGCCTTTCGCTCTTGAAAAGTGAGTACAGTCGGGAGAAAACCAGGCAAGTGCAACGCTTTTACCCTCACAAGCACTCTTCGGGTCAACTGCCCACACATCTTCACAGAAATGTTTTGTATTCGGGTGGTTTGCCTTATGCATTGCGATAGCATCTCTATCGTGATTTATGGCAATATCAACACTTCTGCCTATTGCCATTTCTATCCCCGTAGATGCACCGCCCCCACCGGCAAAATTATCTACAAATAGTTCCATTGCTACTCCTCATCATTCTTTAAATTCAGATACCACTCTATCTTTTCCTTGGCTTCAATCCAGCCATAACAGATAAAAGCAGCATTACCTATTTTTCGCATAAGGTCAATCCACTCTTTTTGGTCTGTGGAAACCTTACTGCCTTTGATTCTTTTAAGTTCGATGTAAAGACTGCCGTACTTGCCCCGTCTTACAGGAAGGCAGTTGTCACTTACACCGTCTTTCATACCTTCTCTTTTGAGCTTTGCTCCTTCGGTCTTGCTTCTCTTGCCCTCATTAGGTATGTGATAAAGGGCTTCGAGTTCGGGATATGCTCCCATATTGCTTTTTACCCACTGATAAAGCCACTGTTGTTCTTCTGACTCCGTCGGTACGGGAACTTCTGCACCCGACAATACCCTTGCAGTCTTTTGTGCAAACTCGTTTTTCGGCTTAATGCAAAGCAGACTGTTTTCAAATCTGTCGCTGTACCTTGCCTCACGGTCAGTTTCTGCTCTGTCCGGGTGCTTGTCACATCTTTTACAGGTGCATTCAAAGTTCAGGCAATACACGCTCATATCAACCTTCCCCTTTCAGTTCTGCCACCGTCACACCGTAGTATTCGGCAAGCCTCTCAAGGTAACAATCGGCTATAACATACCTTCCGCTTTCAATGGCTCTGACGGTAGTTCCGCTCATACCGACAGCGTGACCCAACTCTATCTTGTATATGCCCCTGCTCTCTCTGAACTGACGGAGCCTCTCGCCCAGGACAGAAGACTGCTTCTTTTCTTCCTCGGTCTTTGCTATTGTGTTTTGAGCCACCTTCTTAACGAGTCCTTCAGCCTTCTTCAGATACTCGTTCTTCCCTGCTTCGCCACTTTTCTCAAACTTACGCATACAAGTGTATGAGCATACGGGGAAAGATGAGTATTTCTTTTTCAGTGCGTCGTTTATACCCTTACTGACAACCCTTCTCTTAACGTTGTCAATGAGGTAAGAGTGTTCAACGGCAGGGATGTATTCCTTGTCGCATACAGGACATACCTGCTTAATATAATCTACTTCCATACTCATTACTCCTCAAATTCATCGTCACAGACTATTTCTTCAAAATCTGCGGCCGTTGCGTTACTGTAATAACCGTTTAAACCCGTTGTCATATCGGGCTTTTCTTCCGCTTGTTCTTTTCGGGTCTGTCCGCCCTCATTCTTATTGCCGCAGAAACTTATCTCTTTCGCAACAACTTCAAAGGTTGCTCTCTTGTTACCTTTGCCGTCTTCGTATGTACCGGTCTGAATTGTGCCCTGCACGGCTATCATTGAGCCTTTTGTGAAATAGTCACAAACAAACTTCGCTGTACCTTCCCAGGCAACAACGGGAATAAAATCAGCCTTTTTCTCGCCTTTTGAAATTGCTCTGTCAACAGCAACGGTAAACTTGCAAACTTCTTTACCTGTTGTGGTTGTTTTCAATGTGGGATTTGCCGTTAATCGTCCTATAAATGCTGCACAGTTAATCATTTTTTCTTTCTCCTTTTCGGTAACATCATCCCGGGTGTACGAAACAGATTGAACTTTCCGCCTTCAAGTCGTATCATAATCACACCGTAAGCCGACATACCACTTCTTATTGTCGCACGTATCATAGCGTCAACTATATCGGGTTCATAATATTCTTCAACAACAAGCCTTGCCTGTTCTTCTGTCAGACCTAACCGCATCGGTAACATTTTCGCAGTTCCTCTCTTTCCGCTTCAGTTAAATTGCCCACGCCCGTAAGAAGAAAGAAGCCTGCACCCTCTAGGATTTTACTGCCCGTCACTTCATCCTTAAGCGATGGAATGAACTTGCAGAACAGTAAACGGAAAACTTCCTCATAAGAAAGACCTTCAGGGTGAATTAACTGCTTTGAGATATCCGTCACAAGCCGTCTTTTAACTTCATCCTTGTGATTGATTTCTGCATTACGCTGATTTATTTGCTTACTTCTTATGTACCCGAGCTTTAACTTTTCAATCTCTGCCGTAGCATCGGCAAAACTCATCTGCTTAACAAGGTACTTGGTAAATATTGCCTGCATTGTCTTATACACACGCACATCTTCATTATCGAAGGTAGTTTCTGCAGTACCGTTATAATGCGGCGGTGCTGACTCCTTCATATTTTTGGCAAGGTTCTTTATTCTCTGAAACCTTGCTTCAAGTTCTTCGTAACTGCTCATATTTTCTACTCCAATTTCACCATAGTGTATTTCAAAAATCCGTACCCGAAGGCATCTACACCTTTTTCAACCGTATCAACGTCGATATAGAAGCCTTTTGGTACCGTTATCTTTTGACTGAACGTACTGCTCCTCTTGATTATCTTTTTCTTGATAACCGGCTCCTTCAAGTTTCGGGAACAACTGTACCTCTTGCCCATAAGGGCACCAACATTTCGGAAGGTTTTATCCGAATATTTAACGAGATAGTTTGCAAGAAGACGGTAGTCGCCACTGTTATCCAGAGGGGTACATGTAACAAAACCGTGTGGCCAGCACTCCCGTACCTTTTCCATATCGATTTTGTTCTGTACAATATGTACGTGCCTTGAGGATCTCTCACCTATCTCGAATACATACACGAAAAGAAACTCCTTGTCTTCCTTTCCGTACCTTGCCCTCATATTCCGCAGATACTTCTTCATATCCGCTTTCATTTCTTCTGCTGTACGGTAAGGGTCACCCGTCTTGTACTTATATCTCAGTACAAGGTGATAATCACCGCCTTGAAAGTTACAGTTGAGGAGCCATCGAAGTCTGTCTTCTGCATTCCGTCTGTTGACTTCTTCCATAGCAAGACTTGTTTCTCTGACTCTCTTACTTCTCACTGTACCTTTAGGCATATTTCTGTACCTATGATATCTTTTTACTTCAACAGTCTTGCCTGCATAGACTGTCTGTTCAACATAACTCACACTTACCTCCTGACTTTAAAAAAATGCTCTAAACTTAATATGCTTAAGAGCCGTTTAAAAGGGCTCTCTCGTCCCTTTTTAAAAATTCTATTATGGAATTTAAGGCGGTAAGTTGACATATCACTCAATATGTGTTATACTCTACTTGTGTGTATAGCGACCCACCGCCCATCAGGGTGTGACTCTCATAAGTTCCAGCTTATGAGAGTCTTTTTTTATGCCTTTTTATCAAAGTCGCTCTCCCACCTTTTTGTGAAAGCTTTGAAGCGGTCTCTGAGTATCTGTATGTAACGTACAATGGCAATAATTTTTTCCGAGGTTAACTTGCCTTCTTTGGCATATCCGAGCACCTTATCCATAAAGGCTTCAATATCATCGAAGAAAAAAGATATTTCATCACTCATTTCTGCAGCTTTAATTGCTACTGCGTTTCCTGAGTCAACAGCCTGCTGCTTAAGTGCTTTGAGTTCCGCATCTACACCTTTGCTTTCATAGGTGCAGGGCTTGAGTTTTCTTTTGAGGTCAGCGTTTTCTTTGCAAAGGTCGGCGATTAAATCAAGCTGCATTTCATTGAAACCTTCAAGGCTTTTTATCTTTGCATCTTTTTCAATCAACTGCTTTTTTGCCTCTGTTAAATCCTCACAGAGAAGTTCCATTGCTCTCTGATGAACTTCGGCTGCTTTCATCTTTTTGTTTTTGTTGAACATTTCTTTTTCTTCCTTTCGTTATATTTGTCTTCAAGGGCAACGAGTTTCTTCTCGTAAGCCACAAGAAGAATAAAGATTGCCGACATTACAAAATAGAAAATTGTGAAGTTGGTAAATGATTCGTACATATCAATATCTCCTTGTAATACTTGCCTGGGTCTGCTTCTTAATACGTATACTTGACCCTTTGCTTGTCAGTGTTACTTTGCCGATACCTGTAACATCAACACTTACGGAAAGAACGTCGCCGTCTGCAAGATATGCAATGAACTTTTCCGTTACTTCATAAATTTCCTCTACAAGCTCCGCATCGAGAACTGTTTCGGGACTTACCTGTTTGAAGAAGGCTTTCAGTTGACTTCTGGTATCGTCAATCAGTTCCCACTTGGCTCTTTGCTGTATGGCTTCGGGACAGTTGCATTTCATAATTGCTTCTTTCTTCAGAAGATCCATATTGGTTTTCTCGGGATCCTGTTCGGAATACCAACCCTGTCCGCAATAATGACATATTGCTAAAGGTTTCTCACTCATTTAACTACACCTCCTTTTCTTAACTTTCTGCCGGGTGCTGCTTCCTTGCTGAGTCTGCACTTGTCGGGGCTGTTCAGACAAGGATTTTTGCATTTCTTTCTGTAACCGCACCCTGCACAACAGAAGTTGCCTTTGCGGCGGTCACAGTT
>CAYNIN010000079.1:0-8134 GCA_964397395.1 uncultured Faecalibacterium sp. | reverse complement strand
GGGCATTTTGCTTACTTTGGTGCTCCCCGGAGCCAAAGTAAGTGCCCCAGCGGCACGAGCGAGTAGAACATAGATGTTTCAACCACGGCAGAAACAAAAGCAGACGACCGACGGTCACTAATGCAGGCTCACGAGCCGAAGCAAGTCACCCGAGGTGCATAAGCGTACCACGGTTGATAAATCGTAGAATTTTCCCGAGTGAAGCAGTGCGGTACAAGAATAAGTTTTCTGCACTACATTCAAAAGTAAAAATTCCTCGGTGAGTGCTTTTACCGTATTTAATCAACTATCGTAACATAACTAAACCAAAAAGGAGTAATTTCATTGAAGAGAAAAACACAATCCCTTAAGCAAAGGAAAAAGGTGAGAGTATGAGCGAAACAGTTCTCGTGGCTCTCATTAGCCTCATAGGTACCTTGGGCGGTACTTTCGGGGGCATTATTACCTCAAGCAAACTTTCAAATTACCGTATCGAACAACTTGAAGCAAAGGTGGAAAAGCACAATCATCTTGTTGAGCGCATATATAAAATTGAAGAAGAGCAAGAGGTTGAAAAAGAAAAATTTAAAGTTATCAACAACCGTCTTAAAGACCTTGAAGAATTTCATAAACCCAAATAAAGAAAGGAAGATTTTTATGTCAGTTATTATCGGAGAAACAACCATCGATTTAAGTGCCGTCATTCAGGCTCTTGTCGCCCTTGCGGCAACACTTATCACCTCATTTCTTATACCCTATATCAAAGAAAAACTCACGGCGGAAAAGCAGGAGAAACTTAAAAAATGGGTGGAAGTTGCCGTGGCGGCAGCAGAGCAACTTTACGGCAGCAAAACCGGGCAACAGAAAAAGGAATATGTAATTTCATTTCTGCTTTCAAAAGGTATTGTCTTTGACGTTGACGAGGTTACTGCTCTGATTGAAAGTGAGGTATATAAACTCTCGTCAGAAAAGACAAAAAATGAAGCAGAATGAGCCTATATTTCAGCACCCTGTGATGTTAATAAACGTTTAAATATATTGACAAAATCGGCTTTTACTGATAGAATACTGATTCGTGTGTAAAATAAGAAATGATAATAAGGAAGGAAATTTTTCCATGACCAAGAAGTTAATTTCTCTTGCGGTAGTCATACTTTCTTTTCTTGCAGTTTTAAGTGTAACAGTTTCGGCAAAGGTAGATTTGCCCGACATCTCAAGCGATAAAACCCTTCTTTGTTACACCCTCAATTCATCAGGAAAAGCCTATGCCTACTCGGATTCGGCACTGAAAAAGAAAAACGGCGACTCCATCTCCCCTAAAGACGAAGTCCGTATTGTCGCCATCAAAGACAAGGCTGTCAAAGCAAAATATGAAGTTGACGGCAAAACAAAAACCGCCTGGTTCTCTACGGAAGTTTTCACAAACCGTGACCTTTATAAAGACGGTGCAAAAATGAAATTCCGCAGTCTTACCGAAGCCACCGTTTACAAAAGGAAAAGCAAATCGGCTGTTCTCGGCACTCTGCCTGCAGACTATGTGTGTTTTCTCGTAAGAGGTGACAGCGAAAGTGACTGGGTGCAGATCATCTATTACGCTTCGGGAACATACCGGATGGGCTGGGTAACGGCTTCGGCTTATGACGAAATCCTGCCCGTTGTAACAAAGGTTTCTTTAGACAAAACCTCTCTTACTCTCAACGGTAAAAGTGCAACGGTCAAACTCCAGGCCACAGTTACCCCCGAAACTGCCATCGACAAAAAAATCAAGTGGTCTTCCACCGACACTTCTGTTGTAAAAGTGTCCTCATCAGGCAGGGTTACCGCAGTAAATAACGGTACTGCTAAAATTGTGGCAAAGACCGCCAACGGTACAAAGGCAGTATGCAAAGTAACCGTTAAGAACGTCAAGGCAAGTAAAATCACCATCAGCGAAAAGACTGTTGACCTTTCAATCGGCAAAACTTACAATCTTTCGGCAACAAGCAAACCTGCCAACAACACCGACGAACTGAGTTGGAAAACTTCATCATCGTCTGTTGCTCAGGTGTCGTCCGACGGTAAAATCACCGCAACGGGTACGGGCACTGCAGTTATTACCGCCCAAACTTCAAGCGGCAAAACCGCCAAAGTAAACGTGACGGTTTCCCACCCCGTACAAGTGAAACTTGACGTTCCCTCTTATAAGCAGTTTGACAGTCGCTGGGCAACGGTTCGTATAGGCAGCGGCGGCGGACCTCTCAAAAGAGGAGGCTGTATTACAACTTGCCTTGCCATGCTTTATTCCTATAAGAACAACACGGAATGCACCCCCGACAAGATGATTTCAAAACTCTCCTATTCAAACGGCGACCTTATCTGGTCCTGCCTTGAAAATATAGGTCTTACATACACCGAAAATTACTGCACTTTCTCAAACAGTGTTATGAAAACCATCTATGAAAAACTCCGTGAAGGCAAACCCGTTATGCTCGGCTTCGCTCCCACCGGATCGAAAAATCAGCATTGGGTTGTTGTTACGGGTTATGTAGGAAACAGTAAAACGGACTTCAAAGCATCAGACTTTACCATAAACGATGCAGGCTCGTCTTACAATTACAAACTGTCAGATATTACTTCACAACGAAACAAAATCAAAGGTTTCGTGTGGTAAAATAATTACATAAAATAATGAGGTTGTGCAAAAAAACGCACAACCTCTTATTTTTTCTTTTTACTTCATCTGTGCCTTATAGTAATTCATAAGACAACCCTCAAGGATAATCGTCTTTTCCTCCTCGGTAAGACCTTTGACGTAAAGAGCGATGTCCTCTGTTCCGTCTTTTGTGATTACCTTTGCAGGAATTTCTTCTTTGCCGTTTTTGATTGCATCTCTTATACCGGGCACAAAAACATAGTCACCGTGACTGTAATTGAACTCTCTGTCCTTATCAATTGTGAAGGGAAGAATACCCCAATTGATGCAGTTACTGCGGTAACGCTTTGTTGCAAATTCATAACAGATATTACCGAAACCGCCAAGCACTTTCTGGCAGGAAGCCGCCTGCTCTCTTGCAGAGCCGTCACCGGGTCGGCAAGCAAAAACGCAGGAACCGAACTGAGTATGCTTTGCAGTTTCTTCTGCGGTGTCCGTGACCTTTGAAAGAGCAGAGATAACTTCTTCGGAGGAATTGTCACAGCGTCTTTTTGCCTCCTCAGAAGCCACCGCTTTTGCTCGGGGAACATAATCGGGTTCACGTCTTGAAAGAGCAAATTCTGCAAGTTTCAAGGGATTTGAACGGTAAGAAGATGTTTCGCCCGAGGGTATAAGTTCGTCGGTGGTTGTAACATCGTCATGGATAACACAAGCAAGTTTAAGAAGAAGATTGTCTTCAAGAGCATACATCTTTGGCCAATCGGTAATGTTGGGGCCGAATTTGAGTTCTGCCTCGCCGTCGGCTTTACCGAAGCCCTGATAAACTCTCTTTTCATAAACGCCCTTTTCAAAGTTATACGCCTTATCGTAATCGGGAATTTCGATATCCGTTGCGGCGGTAAGTACCCCTTTATTAAGCGCCGTTGCGGCAATTGAACGTGAGTCCACGAGAGCAACGCAGGCAAGTTGACCGTCACCGGGTTTACTGCCTTCTCTGTTGGGGAAGTTACGGGTTGTATGTCTGATTGAAAGTCCGTTGTTGGCAGGTACGTCACCCGCACCGAAACAGGGGCCGCAGAAGCAAGGTTTGAACACTGCGCCTGCTTCAAGAAGTTTGGACTGCACACCGTTTTTAATAAGAGCAAGGTTAACGGGTACGCTCGAAGGATAAACAGAAAGACTGAAGTAGCCGTCACCTGTGCTTTTGCCGTCAAGAATTGCGGCGGCTTCGCAGATGTTTTCAAACATACCGCCTGCACAACCTGCAATTACACCCTGGTCGATATAGATTTTTCCGTCTTTGACCTTATCGGAAAGTTTGAAGTTAACCTTATCACCGAACTGTGCTTTAGCGGATTTTTCAACCTCATAAAGAATGTCGGGATTCTGCTGAAGTTCGTGAATTGTGTATGCGTTTGAGGGGTGGAAAGGAAGGGCAATCATACTTTCAATTTTTGAAAGGTCAACTCTGATTGCCATATCGTAGTAAGCAACCTTTTCAGGCATAAGTTCTTTATAGCCGTCGGGTCTGCCGTGAAGGGTATAGAACTCTTTGACTTTTTCGTCGGTTTCCCAGATTGATGAAAGACAGGCAGTTTCCGTTGTCATAACGTCAATACCGATTCTGAAATCCATTGAAAGATTTTTAACACCGGGACCCACAAATTCGAGAACTTTATTTGTAACAAGTCCGTCTTTGAACACGGCACCGCAAAGAGCAATTGCAACGTCGTGAGGGCCAATACCTGCTTTGGGTGCGTTCTCAAGGTAAACGAGAACTACTTGAGGCGGTACAACGTCCCAGGTATTTGAAAGAAGTTGTTTTACAAGTTCGGGGCCGCCTTCACCTACGCCCATAGTACCGAGAGCGCCGTATCTTGTATGACTGTCAGAGCCAAGGAGCATATTGCCGCACTTTGACATCATTTCTCGTGCATATTGGTGAATAACCGCCTGATTTGCGGGAACGTAAATTCCGCCGTACTTTTTAGCGGCAGAAAGACCGAAAACGTGGTCGTCTTCATTGATTGTTCCGCCAACGGCACAAAGACTGTTGTGGCAGTTTGTCATAGCATAGGGAATGGGGAACTCTTTGAGTCCGCTTGCTCTTGCCGTCTGAATAATACCCACATAGGTGATATCGTGAGAGATAAGAGAATCGAACTTGATTCTCATTTTGTCCTCACCTTTTCTTGTGTTGTGGGAGTTAAGAATTGAATAAGCAATGGTACCATTACGGTCGCTTCTTGCTTCAAGACCCATTGCGGAGAGTTTCTGTTTCTGCTCGTCGGCAGTGCCGTCAATAAGCTCTCTGCCGCCGACAAGATGTACACCGTGATTTATAATTTCAAGCATTGTTATACTTCCTTTCCTTAATTACTATCGTTTTAATAGGTTCTTCTGTAAACAGAGTTAATCTCTTTAAAATACTCTGTGTCAATTTTATCAATTGCGTCCTGACTCATACGGAAAGACCAGTTCTTTTCGCTTGTGCCGGGAGTATTCATTCTCGCATCGGCACCGAAGCCGCACATATCCTGAACGGCAACAATCGCCGTATCGGAACTGCTTCTCCATACCGCTTCAATAACGGCACGGCAGGAACCGCTTTTGTGTCCGCCGTCGCCCCAATTGTTGCCGCCGAAACAGCAGTATCTCAAAGCGTAGGCTCTTTCCGCTTCACTTGCCTCCCAGAGCCAGCCGAGAATGGTATTGTTATCGTGAGTGCCCACATAGGCTATTGAATTTTGCGGATAGTTATGAGGAAGATGGGTGCTGTCACCGCAGGGATCAAAACCGAACTGAATAACACGCATACCCGGGAAGCCCGTATCTTCAAGAAGTTTTACCACATCTTCACCGAAAGTGCCAAGGTCTTCGGCAATAATATCGGCATCTTTGATTTTCTCTTTAACCGCATTAAAGAGTTTCATACCGGGGCCGTCAATCCACTGCCCTGTTTTTGCCGTTTTACTTTCGGCAGGAACTGCCCAATAAGAAGCAAAGGCTCTGAAATGGTCAATTCTCACTCTGTCATAAAGTTTCAGAGCAAAACCCAGGCGCTTTATCCACCAGGAATAACCGTCTTTTTCCATTTTGTCCCAATCGTAAAGAGGGTTGCCCCAGAGTTGTCCGTCTTCGGAGAAGTAGTCCGGCGGTACGCCTGCCACAAAACTCGGAGCAAGACTTTCCTCGTTTATACAGAAGTTTTCCCTTCCGCTCCACACGTCAGAACTGTCACGGCTGACGTAAATGGGCATATCGCCTAAAATGAAAACGTCCCTGCTGTTTGCATATTCCTTCAGTTTGCGCCATTGGGAATAGAAAAGAAATTGGGTGAAGATATAGAAATCTGTTTCATCTTTGAAAGTATCTTTATCTTTCTGTGCTTCTTCATTTCTGGCGTGTTTTTCATCCCACTCCCACCAGGGTTTGCCGCCGTAAAAATCTTTAAGTGCCATAAAGTAGGCGTAGTCTGTTACCCACTCATTCTGCCGTGCAAAAAGATAAACAAGTTCCTTTTGTTCATCCTCAAGATTTGACCATGCTTCTCTGAGGGCGGTAAGCCTTTTTTCGCAGGCGGCGGAATAATCGGCGCAGTAGATACTGCCGTGATACTCATTTTCTTTTAAGGTCTGCTCACTTATCAGATTTTCTTCAAAAAGACTTTTCGGATCAATCAGACACAAAGAGCCCGCAAAGGCAGAATAGGAGCAGTAGGGTGAGCCTTTATCGTCGGTAGGATTAAGAGGAAGCACCTGCCAATAACGAAAATCCATTTCCTTTAGTTTATCAATAAATCTGCGTGCTTCCTCGCCCATTACACCCACGCCGTATTTTCCCGGCAGAGAGGTAATGTGCATAAGTACTCCTGCACGGCGTTTATGCTTCATAGAGTTTTCCCCCGTTTTTTTTGATAGTTCAGGATGCCTGACGCATCTTAACTTATTATGCAATAATACAGACTTCTATTATACATTTAAAAAAACTTTCTTGCAAGATGTTAGTATATAAATTTTAAGGCAATACTGTAAAAAGATGTATTTTTATTGACTTTTCATCGGCAACACACTATAATTTATGCATAAATATTACAAGGGGGAACAAAATTGTTCGGTATTATTGATGTGGGCGGAGGAACAAGAGGCGTTTATTCAAGCGGTATTTATGATGCATTTATTGACAGACGCTTCAAAGCCGATTATTGCATCGGTGTTTCTGCAGGTGCCGCAAACCTTATCACCTATGTTGCAGGGCAACGTGGCAGAACTTACAGATTTTACAGAAATTACTTCACACGAAAAGAATGTGTGGGGGCAGGTCTTTTTCTGAAAAACGGAATTTTCCTTTCCCTTGACTATCTTTACGACACTCTCAGCCGAGAAGACGGTGAAGACCCTCTTGATTACAGGGCATTTGCTGCCTCGGATATGATTTACCGTGCCGTTGCAACAAAATCCTCAGACGGAACACCGCACTACTTTACGGAAAAGGATTTCTCCCTCAACGACTACGCTCCTCTTAAAGCAAGTTGCTGTCTGCCCATAGTCTGCAAAGGTGTCGTTATCGGTGACGAAAAGTACTATGACGGCGGAATGTCAGACCCCGTACCCTTTAAAAAGGCTTTTGAAGAAGGTTGCGACAAAGTTCTCGTTGTACTCACCAAACCAAGAGAAGACTACTATGTTCCCTTACGCTATGTGCCCATTCTTAAAACGCTTTATCCCAAAGAGGAACTTGTGCATCTTGCAGAAACCCTGCACGAAAGATATCGTACGGCAATTGAAGAATTGGAAGAACTTGAAAAGCAGGGCAAGGCTTTTATTCTTGAGCCGAAAGACCGTTTCGGAATGAAAACTCTTACGAAAGACAGCAAGGTCATTGATAAAATGTATGACGAGGGGTATGAAGACGGTCTTCGTTTTCTTGATAAACTTAAAGAAACGGAAAAAGAAAAAGCCAAATAAGAATGGCTTTAAAGCAGTTTTTACAACTTTCAATTATAAAGCAGAAGGTGCATGTAACGGCAACTTCTGCTTTTTTTGCATTGTTCTTGGCGGTGTTTTTTGGTGCTTAGGCTCGGGAGGCTGCATTAGTGACCGTCGGTCGTCTGCTTTTGTTTCTGCCGTGGTTGAAACTTCTATGTTCTACCCGCTCATGCCGCTGGGGCACTTACTTTGGCTCCGGGGAGCACCAAAGTAAGCAAAATGCCCCCTTAGTGCAAACGGTCCGCAGAAACTTTCCGACCTGTCACTTGTGCTGTCTTTTCCGTTTCACCCTCATTCCGTCAAGGCGAAACCGTTAACTTCTTATTCAGTCGAAAAGTTTTTTAATTGCTGCGTTTCTGCTTTGCCGATAGAGTTCACGAACAAATTGCCTTACTTTTATATATTCGATTTATCACGCTATATATCGATTTTCAGTTTACCTTTTCATACCATCGCTACGCTTGGTTACTCTCTTCAAGAACTCGGGCGGCCGCCTCTCCGCTGAACTCTCTTTCAGTTGGGTTCTACGGTGAGG
>CAYNIN010000078.1:0-8388 GCA_964397395.1 uncultured Faecalibacterium sp. | reverse complement strand
GCTTTTCATCTCTTAATACTTTACCTCTTAAACAGTTATACGGCACTTCTTTTACATCTATCTGTACTTTTTCTCCCGGCTCAAGCAACTCAGGATACCGTCTGTGAACACGGCTTTTCTTTTTAGGCTGCTTTTGTTCTTTTAAGCCCAATCTTTTTGCTGCATATATCATTCCCGAAAAGCTTCTTGTGTAGCCTTTGCGAAGTAAATCGTCATACACTCCGTCCCATCCGTAACGGTCATAACACTTCTTAAATGAATTCTTTATTTGTTTTTCCTCTTTTGGTGTGTGCCTTTTGGGGTGGCTATGCGGTCTGTGGGATTTTTCAAGCATTGACTGCCATGTTCCGTCATATTTCTTGCACCACCGCTTTAATGTTGACAAGCTTACTCCGTATTTCCTGCTTGTATGACTTTTTCCGTTTTTTATTGCTTGCTTAACTATCTCTTGCTTTTTTCTTGCTTCTTGTGTTAAAATATTCATGAGAAGTACTTCTTTCTTAGGTAAAATGTTTTGTAGCAAATTCATTATACCATATTTTGAAGTTACTTCTCTTTTTTATTGGGTCACATCATTTTAACACATACAAACGGTAATTAAAAATCCGCTTTTTCTGTATTGAAAATACAAATACAGTTTGATATAATTATTGTATGTGTAACAAACAAGTGATAAGGAGAAATATCTATGGACAACCGTGGTGTAATTATAGCGTTATCAGGAAAAGGCGGTGTAGGTAAAACTTCAATTTCGGCGGCGATTGTGAAACTGCTTGTTGAAGCCTATCCCGACAAAAAAATCCTTGCTATTGACGCAGACCCTGCCGTGGGACTTTCAACGGCTCTGGGTATTGAGGTGAAAACCACAATTGACGATATACGAAAAGAGATTGTGGCTACCGTGGAAGACGGCAACACCAAAGCCGCCATTGAACTTCTGGGTGATGCGAGATATAAAATTTTCGATGCCATCGCCGAAAAAGACGGCTTTGCTTTTATTGCAGTGGGCAGACCCGAAAGTGCAGGCTGCTATTGCAAAATCAATTCCTACTTAAAGGAAGTAATAAACATACTTTCAAAAGATTTCGACTATGTTGTTATTGACGGCGAAGCAGGTATTGAGCAGATTAACCGCAGAGTTATGGAAAAGGTTACGCATCTGCTTCTTATTACCGACGCAAGTAAAAAAGGTACACAGGTTATTTCTACTATTAAAAGTGTTGCTGACGAACTCGTGATGTATAAAAAAATCGGCGCCATAGTTAACCGTATACCCGACAAAAGTGTTATTGAACATATTTCCGTTAAGGACATACCCGTTCTGTCGTACATCGAAACCGATTCAAACCTTGCCGTTTTTGATATTGAGGGAAAAGAAATCACAAAACTTCCCGCCTCTTCCAATGTTGTTATGGGTGTGAAAGCGGCTCTTGAAGAAATGAAGATACTGTAAGGAGAAGGCTATGAAAGATTTAAAGCACCTTTATGAATTTGAAAAACTTCTGCAGGAGGCAAACAATGACCTTGTAAAAAAGGCAAAAGATGAGGGCGGTATCGCTTTGGGCTATACCTGTTACCATATTCCCGAAGTGCTTCTCAACTGCGGAAACTGCTTTTCCGTCAGACTCCGTGCGCCGAGAACGGGCTCAATGGATATTGCAACTTACTATATGAGCAACTTTCTTTGCGGATATTCCAAAGCAATACTCGAAAGAGCAATTGAGGGCGGTTACAATTTCCTTAACGCCCTGCTTTCTTCGGAAACCTGCTCTGAAATGAACAGAGCGGCGGAACATTTTGAACTGCTCAATTTAGTGCCCGAGGATAAGTTCTTCGTAACTTTCCTTGATATGCCTTTTAAAATTGAAGAACATACGCTGAAACATTACGTTAAACAGACACGAATAAAAATTCTCGATACGCTTTCTTCCGTTTACGGTGTTGATACTTCCGACAAGGCACTTCTCAAAGCCGTCGAAGAGCACAATGAAGTCTGCCGTATTATGACGGAAATCGGTGATTACAGAAAGGAAGAAAATCCGAGAATCACGGGCTACGAATACCACATACTTAACCTTATTACATACTGCTGTCCCAAATCTCTCATTCTTCCCATGCTTCGTGAAACGGCTGAAGAACTCAAAACCAGAGAGCCTGACCTCAAGAAGAATTACAGAGCAAAAATCGTTGTCGTGGGCTCTGAAATGGACGACCCCGACTTCACTTCTCTTATTGAAGACAGCGGCGCCCTCGTGGTAGCCGACAGATACTGTTTCGGTGCTTTGCCCGGCAGACAGGAAATAAAAATAAACGAGGGCGAAGATATTCTTTCGCAGATTTGTCTTCACTATCTTAAAACAAGTCAGTGTCCCCGCTTTATGAGTCACGAAAAAGTTCAGGAAAGACGTGATTATGTTAAGCAGCTTGTAGAGGAGTATCACGCCGACGGGGTTATGTATGAGCAACTTAAGTTCTGCGAATATTGGGGTTACGAAAGAGCCCTTGCCTCTTATGTTATGACAAACGATTACGGTGTGCCTACCGCCGCCGTTGACCGTCAGTATACCGCTTCGGCATCAGGTCAGCTTCGCACAAGAGTTCAGGCTTTTGTTGAAAGCCTTGAAATTAAAAAGATACAGAAAGAAAGGGGCGTGAAGAAAAATGGATAATTACGGTAAACTCTATAAGGAGCATACCGCCATACTCAAGCACAGAGAATGGCGAGGCTTCAAAGATACGTTGTATGACTATTACCGCTGGCTCGTTACCTGGAAAGATATGATAAAAATGGTGCTCAAAGCCCCCGTTTCAACGGTCAAAGGTCTGTGGAGGTATCGCTGGATGGCGTCTTATCTTTCAACGCCTTCTTTCATTGACCGTCACGTTGCAGGGCTCAGAGGTCCGCAACTGCGAATGGCTCATCTTCATTACAATATGATTGTCAAGCATACCACCGACCTTATAAATATCTCTTTCCGTGCCGACGAAAAAATCAACCCGGGCAACAAACTTTCAAAGAAAATCGTTCTTATGGACGAAATTGTTCCCAATGAAGTGTTCACGGGCTTTCCCAATCTCATTCCCATACCCTTGCAGACGCTCCCGATTTTCCTTTCTTCAATGGTAGATCAGCAGATTACTCCGCCTTATCTTGAGGTTACGGAAAGTTTCGGCGTTCCTGCCGACGTGTGCCCCTTGCCCAGCGCCGAGGCAGGCGTTGCCATTGAAGACGATTATCCCAAAATGGGCTGCTGTATGATCGGCACCAATATGCCTTGCGACGGCTCGATTATGAACTCCTCATTCCTTGACAGAAGAATAAATCTTCCGACTCATTTCTTCGGTGTTCCCCTCAGATATGACGGAGAAGACGTTCAGGAATATGCCGTTCAGGAAATCAAGTCACTGATAAAGTTCATTGAGGAGCAGACCGGTGAAAAGTTTGACTGGGATGCATATTTCTCAAGAATGAAAGATTACAACAAACAACTTGAATATGAACGTCAGAAATGGGATATAAACAAAACCGCCTATCCGCAGATGACGGGCGCATGTTTCTGGCTTTACAGAATTTTCTATTTCAATCTTTCAGGCGGTGCAAACGAGAAGTTCCTTAAGGTTGATGAAAAAGTAAATAAAATTATGATGAAGGCATACGAAAAGAAAACTCCCGTTTCAAAAGAAATGCGCCACAGAGCAGTCGTTTGGTCCTGCCCCGCAAACTATTACACATCCTTCGCAAATTGGCTTGAAAACTGTTGGGGTATGAACGTCATAATGGATATGGAAACCATGATTTCTTATCTTGAAATTGACACAGAAGATAAGGAACAGTCAATGAAAGACCTTGCAAAAACCTATCAGCGTTCAATTATGCGTACTCACACCAAAGGCGGTTACCGCCATGTTGTTGACGAACTCTGGCGCATAGTCGAAGAATACAATGCAGACACGGTTATTATGTACGATCAGATTTCCTGCAAAGGTATGGACGGACTTCAGGGCATTTTTGACGATCAGGCAAGAGAAAGAGGTATCAACTTCATCTGGGTTCGTCAGGACCTTATGGATCCACGCACTATTTCAAGAAGAGAAATGCGTGAGCAGGTAAACAAATATATGCAGACCGTCTTGCAAGAGGAGCCTCTTGATGCTTCACTTCTTGACTTTGAAGACGACTTAGCCTGGTAAAGAGAAGGTCTTACGAGGCAAAAAAAATTACAAAGGTGCGTGAAAGCGGACAGTAAGGCATATTGCCTACGGCTTCCCTCACCTAAGGAGGAATAATTATGAAATATTTTGGCGGTTGTGATGTCGGTTCGACATACACTAAATGTGTTATTTTAGACGAAAACGGTAAAATGGTGGCAAACGTTACCAACAGAAGCAAAATCAATCCCGTTGCAAGTGCAGAAATTGCACTCGGCGACGCAATAAAGCAGGTTGAGGGACTTTCTTCGGCAGAAGAACTTTCCTACCTCATCGGTACGGGCTACGGCAGAAACAAGGTGCCTTTTGCCGATGAAAACATTTCCGAAATCAGTTGTCACGCTATGGGCGTACACGTTACGAATCCCGAAGTTAAGGCAATTATTGACATCGGCGGTCAGGACGTAAAGGGTATTTCCATTGACACCGACGGCACGGTTAAGAACTTTGCAATGAACGATAAGTGTGCCGCAGGTACGGGCAGATTTTATGAGGCTATGGCAAACGCCTTTGAAATGTCCCTTCCCGAATTTTCAAAACTCTCTCTGGGTGCAAAAAACACCATTCCCATCACGGCTCAATGCACTGTTTTTGCCGAAAGTGAAGTTATTTCCCTTGTTGGCGAGGGCAAACCTATGGACGAAATTGCCGCAGGTATTCAACTTGCCGTTGCAAAAAGATGTTTCGTAATGGCAAAAAAAGCAGGTGCAACAGACAGCATCACCTTAACGGGCGGCTGTGCAAAGAACGACGGACTTAAAAGCGCAATAGAAAAAGTGCTGAAAATCAAAGTTGTTGAACTTTCAACGGACCCTCAACTTATGGGTGCTCTCGGTGCAGCAGAATACGCAAGACAGAAAGGACTTGCAAAGGTGAACTGATATGGATGTAATTTTAATTATTCTTGCCGTTATAGTGTGCCTTTTCATACTCACGTTTATAATATATTGGTTTAACCTTGATATGAAACTCGTCAGAGCGGTTTATGACTGGCTCTGGAAACACCGTTACGATAAAATGAAAAGGGATAAAAAACTATAATGGAGTTTTTTGACAATCTTATTGACAGGGCAAGTGAACTGATTGAAACTTTGCCGAAAACCGCATATAACTATTCGGAAAACAATATGTGGCAGGATTCGGGTCAGCCTCAGGTCATTCTTCAAAGGGACACTGCCTTTGAACTTAAGGGCACGGGCTTTAATCTTACTACAACGCAGGATATTGCCGACGGAACAATTGTTGCGGGCAAAGACCTGAAAGATATCAAAGACAGTTGCGGTTTTGCAAGAATATCCCTTGTGCAGATTGAAGATATAGCCGACGAGCAGAAAACATATAACCTTATTAAAAAGACGGAATATGTGAAATATCACTGTTTCCCTGACGGCTATATGATAAGAAGCACTTCCCGTTCACATAAAGAAGCGGTACGGGTAAGCAAAAAGGCCGTTGCACAGGGCATATCCTTTGAAAAGGCAGGCAACCTCCTTATTAAAAAGTATAAGGAGATACCGTCAGTCAAAGGAGTAAAAGTTATCTTTATAACTTCCCCCGAAGCACCTTTTAAAGAACTTGAAGAACTTGCAGAAAAAAGCACGGGTATAACCGAAACTCTGAATCATGTTATGAACAGTGTTAATTTTGACTGCGATACCTGCAACCTTAAAGCAGTCTGCGATGAGGTTGAGGGTATGAGGGAACTTCATTTTAAGCGAAACCGATAGGGTCTGACACGGTATATTTCAGCCTTAAAGCTTCTTGAAGCGTACTTCGGAGCGTAAAAGAGTGATATAAAATGAAAAAAGAAGACGTTGCAAGTTTCTTTGACGGGTGCGCATCCGAATGGGACGGCGACCTTATCAGAAATGACGAAGTCATCGGGACAATTCTTGATAAAAGCGACGTGTCACAAGGCACAGCAGTTCTTGACGTTGCCTGCGGAACGGGTGTGCTTTTTGAAGATTATCTTAAAAGAAACGCCCTTGTTACCGCTATTGATATTTCAAGGGAAATGGTAAAAATCGCAAAAAGCAAATATCCCGAAATAAGAATAATCTGCGGTGATGCGGAAAATTATTCTTTTAAAGAAAAATTTGACGTGATAATGATATATAACGCTTTTCCTCATTTCCCCAACCCCGAAAGTATGATTGAAAATCTCTGCCTCTTTCTTAAAAAAGGCGGCAGACTGACCGTTGCTCACGGTATGAGCAAGGCGCAGATAGATGAATGTCACTCGGGCGGGGCAAGTAAAATATCCCTGCCGCTGCCCAAGGCAGAAAAACTCGCCTGCATGATGGGCTCCCGTTTAACCGTGGATACCGTAATTTCCGATGAGAAAATGTATATGGTTTCGGGTGTCAGTATGTAAATTTAACAGTATTAAGGAGAGAAAAAATATGAACAAGCAGTACACGGTAAAATATAAAAACGGAAACGAGATTATTACTTCCAACGAAAAAGAAAATGACTTTTACCGTCTTGAAATTGAAAGCACCGAAGATAAATATTCGGTGACATTAGTGCCCAAGAAAACCTTTGAAATGGTGGACTTTTATGCGGAAATGCCCTTTGACTTCAAAAAAGGCGACAAATTCTTCGGTGCAGGCTATCAGTCCTGGACAAAGTCAAAAGAATGGACTGCCGACGAAGTTATGCCGGGCACCATTAAACTATCCAACATTTCAGAATACACCAAGGACATTGCAAGAAAAACAAGCGACGAATGGATTGTCAAGTATTCATATAAGGCAGGCGAATTTCACAGCCATTGCTACACTTATATCAGAAACGGCGACAATGTTAAACTCTGGGGCTCGTTGAGCGAAAAAACGGGCTACACCATCTTCAAGGTAAGAATGAAAGAAAACCGTTTCCGTTTCTGTAAAGACCTTCTGGGCAAAGTTGTTTCGGAGCCTCTGAAAGTTTTCGATATCGTTTATTTTGAAGGCGGATATGAAGATGTTTTCGACAAGTACTTTGATTTGTGGGATATGCCTGCAACGAGAAAGGGTATGATGAGCGGTTACACCTCATGGTACAACTATTTCCAGAACATCACCGAAGATATTATCCTGCGTGACCTGAAGGGTCTTGACCCCTATAAAGACATGGTCAACATTTTCCAGATTGACGACGGTTATGAAACCTTTATCGGTGATTGGCTCGACCCCAACCCTGCAAAATTCCCCAAGGGTATGAAGTATATTGCCGATGAAATTCACAAAAAAGGTTATAAAGCAGGTATATGGCTTGCTCCCTTTAACTGTCAGAAAGTTTCCCGTATGGCAAAGGAACACCCCGACTGGCTCATCAGGCACGAAGACGGCAAACCTATGATAGGCTGTATCGCCTGGGGCGGCGCTTACACCTTTGATATTTATAACGAAGAAGTAAGGGCTTATCTTAAGAAAGTTTTTGATGTCGTACTTAATGACTGGGGTTACGATATGGTTAAACTTGACTTCCTTTACAGTCAGTGTATCAAGCCCCGTCACGGCAAGAGCCGAGGCGAAATTATGTGCGATGCGCTGGAATTTTTGCGTGAGTGTGTCGGCGACAAATTGTTCCTGGGTTGCGGTGTACCCATAGGTCCCGCTCTCGGTATCTGTGATGCCTGCAGAATCAGTTGCGACGTTGACCTCACTTATAAAGGTAAATTTTACAGTCGCATTCAGGTAAGCAACGAAATGCTGAATGCAAGAAGTGCCATCAACAACTCACTTTTCCGCCGTCATCTTAACGGCAGAGTATGGATGAATGACCCTGACGTATTTTTCCTGAGAAAGAACAATCTCACCTTCACCGACGAGCAGAAGTATCTTCTGGGCAAAATCAACAACCTTTGCGGTAACGTTCTTTTCGTATCGGATAACGCAGGCGATTACGACAAACCTGCCGACACCCTGGTAAGAAAGTTCTTCCGAAAAACCGACGAAAAGATTATTTCCGCTGAGTATATCAACAAATCGGATATTAAAGTTGTTACGGAAAAAGACGGAAAGCAGGAAACTTTCCTGTTTAACCTTGACAAAGGCACAATACTTTCCGATGACAGTTGGAAGAAATATTTTGCTTAATAAAGCAGAATATTCCGCAGTAAATCCTGCGGAATGAATAACAAGTAAAAATCGACGAACTTCTTGTCGAAATTCGTCGATTTTTGGCGGAGAGCAA
>CAYNIN010000077.1:0-8462 GCA_964397395.1 uncultured Faecalibacterium sp. | reverse complement strand
AACACCTTTGGCGAATATATGTCAAAGATGGGCAAAACTCAGCTTCGTATCGCTGAAACCGAAAAGTATGCTCACGTAACCTTCTTCTTTAACGGCGGTGTTGAAAAGCAGTATGAGGGCGAAGACAGAATTCTTGTTGCTTCCCCCAAGGTGCCCACCTACGATTTACAGCCCGAAATGAGTGCTTACGAAGTAACAGAAAAAGTTGTTGAGGCTATAAAGACAGGCAAGTACGATGCCATTATCCTCAACTTCGCTAACTGCGATATGGTTGGTCACACAGGTATTTTTGATGCCGCAAAAGCCGCCGTTGAAGCCGTTGACACCTGCGTTGGCAAGGTTTACGATGCAGTTATGGAAATGGACGGCGTAATGCTCATTACTGCCGACCACGGTAACGCCGATAAGATGTATGAAGAAGACGGCTCACCCTTCACTGCTCACACAACTTTCCCCGTACCTTTCGTTGTTTGCGGTTATGACTGCACACTCCGTGACGGCGGTAAACTCTGCGATATCGCTCCCACAATGCTTAAGATTATGGATATTCCTCAACCCGAAGAAATGACCGGCGAAAGCATTGCCGAATAAACAACCGACATCAAGACTGATTCCGAGGCGAAAGCAAAAGAACAGTCCCTGCAACTTAAAGACCTTGCCCTTTCAAAGAGCAAGGTCTTTTTATGTTTCATCATAAATAACAAGCAAAGTACCGTCTTCAACAGAAACGGCGGCATCTTTTCCCACAAACTCGTTGCTTACACCAAGCGGAAAATCGTTTCTTAAAGTGAAGTTTTCTATTTCATATTTAAGATTTTTTACCGTCACTCCCCTGCTTTCATCGCAAAGAGAGAAAAGGGAAATATAACCTTTAAGGTCACTTGAAAAATGCATTTCACCGTTTTTAAAAGCGGTGAATATTTTTTTGCCGTGAACGGCAGTACCTTTGCCGCCCTTTGAGCAGATGAACTTGAGCAGTTGAATATTCGCAACGGAGTGCTCTGCTCTTTCACCGCCGAGAGCCCCGAAAAGCACAAAGTTCTTGCAGCCTTTTTCGAATCCTGCATTAACGGCTAAATGCATATCCGTCACGTCTTTTTCGCAGGGTACGACGATTTTATTGTCACATTCGGGCACATAGCCTAAAGAATCGTAGTCACCGACAACAAGGTCGGCTTCTCTGCCCAAAAGATTTTTGTGTTTATATCCGCCGTCGGCACAGATAATAAGGTCGTCACTGCCTGCTTTGACAGAAGTTGCAGACACGTCACCTGCACCGATTATATAACAAGTTTTCATTACTTTTTACCTTTTCTTTGCACCTTCTTTTTGTTGCCTTTTTCGTCAACAATATAGGTGTTTTCAAGTTGTCCCACAAGACTTTCCTTGAAGGAATCAATATATGCACGTCTTAAAAGGGCTCTTTCTTCCGTTTCTGCTTCCGTGAGTCCTTCGGGGGTTTTTGCCTTTCGGGCAAGTTCGTTTATTCTGTCAATCTGTTCCTGTGTTACCATCGTTATTCACTCTCCCATTTTTTCCATTCGTCAGGGCAAAATCCCAAAGTTGCCTTTTTGCCGTTTCTTACTATGGGAGTTTTGAAAAGTTCCTGATTTTCAAGAAGTTTTTCTTCCTTGGCTTCCTCGGAAGCAAGATACTTTATATATGACGAATCGTATTTTTTGCTTTTTTCATTTACAAGGTCTTCGAGTTTACAGCCGAGAGCCCTTTTAATTGATTGATACTCACCTTTGCTCATACCGTATTTCGCAAGGTCAACAAACTGAAATTTAATGTTTCTTTCTTTAAAATACCTTTGTGCCTTTTTGGTGTCAAAGCATTTGTTTGTACCGTAAATCTGTATATTCATATCAGTCACCTTTTTCGAGAAGACACACGCTGTGAGCGGCAATCCCCTCGCCTTTTCCCGTAAAGCCAAGACCTTCTTCCGTCGTGGCTTTCACGCTTACAGAGTCTATATTTATACTGCAGTCGAAAGCGATGTTTTCACGCATTTTGTCAATATACGGGCGGAGTTTCGGTTTTTGGCAAAGAATAGTTGAATCAATGTTTTCTATTCTGTACCCCTTTTCAGAAACAACTCTGCACACTTCTTTGAGAAGCAAACGACTGTCGGCACCTTTATACTTTTCATCGGTATCGGGAAAAAGTTTGCCTATATCCCCGAGTGAAGCGGCACCGAGAAGACTGTCGCAGATTGCGTGAATAAGCACGTCGGCATCGGAATGACCCGTAAGCCCCTTTTCATAAGGTATCTTAACACCGCCGAGGATTAAATCTCTGCCTTCTGCAAGTCTGTGCACATCGTAACCGTGACCTATCCGCATAACCCTGACTCCTTTATTTTTTCCTCAAATTCTTCATAAGTAACAAAAGTGTTGAGAATTTTTATAAGTGCCGAAGTTGAAAGCCTTTCGGGTAATGCAAGGCTCTTTAAAAGCACCTTTCTCTTTTCACTGCTGTTTTCCCCACCGATAAGACCGTATTCGTAAAGGTCGATATTCGTTATAAGTCTTCGCTGACTTTCACCGTTTTGCGCAGCAGTAACTCCCGCTTTCTCAAATGCGTCAAGGAGTATTTTTTCCTCCATACCCTCAACGCCGAGTTTACCCTCTTTTGAGCACTCGGTTTTACGTTTTTCCTTGCCGAAAATATCGGGTATATAAACGTGGGTAATTTTTTCGGGCGGGATTGAGGAATTTAAAAATTTTCTTATAAGAAAGCCTGCCGAATCACTGTCGGTTAAAACTATTATGCCCTTTTCCCCCGCAAGTCTTCTCAGTAAGGCTTGTTTTTCTTTATCCTTGAAAATACCGAAGCCGTCGGTTTTGATAATAAGAGCATCAATAATCCTGCTGAGTTTGATAACGTCGTATTTACCCTCAACGATAATGGGTTTATCAATTTTAATCATACTTTTTCACCGTTAGAAATAAGAAAAAGTTTAACCATAAGTTGCTCAAGAACAATTATCGGATCCCCCGAACCGTACTTGAGAGAAGTGTCCGCCTTTGAAAGTTCCTCAAGGCATTTTCTTATGGTGGCAATATCAGTTTTTCTGCTGTCACGGTCTGCATTGGTAAGGCGAAAAGCGGTATTACGGTAGCCGAAATCACCGCTTAAAGAGTCCGCTCTCTCGCCCGAAACAACTGAAACTTTGGCTCTGTATAAATCAACATATGAACTGATAATAGTACCGAGGATATATTCAGGCTCAATCTTCTGCCTTAAAAGAGAATGAAGCACTTCGTAAGCCAAATCAAAATTTTTCACAAAGAGAGCCTTTGTCAAAGCATAAATCTTTGCATCGTCAGTTTTAACCGCAACGGCATCAATGTGATTTTTAGTAATTTCTCCTTCACCTGTGAAACTGCAAACTTTATTGAGTTCGTTTATAAGCACGTTAAAATTGTCACCCGAAACGGATACGAGATACCTTGCCATTTCAGTTGAAAGGACACATTTCTGCTTTGCGGCAGAGGAAACGAGCGGCTTTAAAAGGTCGTTACCCGTTCTTTTATTAAGTACACACACGGCACCGACTTTTTTAATAAGGTCTGCGGCTTTTTTTGCTTTCGCAAGAGAGAAATCGGCTTTCTTTTGCAGAAAAATTACAATGGAGGTTTCGGGTGCGTCTTCTGCGTAAGCTTTGAGCAGTGAATAATCTCTTTCGCTTATACCCTCAAGTTTGAAATCCTCAACAACAAGGCAACGCTTGTCACTCATCATCGGCATAATGGCGGAGGCTTCAAACACACTTTCAAGGTCAAGATTTTTACCCTGAAATTTTTCATAGTTAAAACTTTCAAATTCAGGTGAAACATTCTTTGAAACAATAGCATCGCAGTAAAACTTTTTAAGATAGTCCTCATCACCGCAAATGAGATAAACAGGTAAAAAGTCACCGTCTTTAATGTGGGCTTTTAACCCTTTTTCATCAAATTCTGCCATAATGTCACCTGCCTTTGTAAGTCATTTTGTAAAAGTGAGGAACAGAAACAGGATACGCCGAATAAACGGTATCGGCTTCAAATTCCGTCACCTGTTAAGTATATCACATTTTTGTGTTCTTGCAAAGCCTCAAAAGAGTTTTTTATTTCTTTTTTTAATAAGTAATTTTACTATTAAAAAGATGCCGAAGCCTGCAAGTAAAAGCAAAGAAAGTGCGGCAGTTTTTCCTTGCTCAATTTCAATGTAGGAATATTCAAAAGATGAAACCTTTGTGCAGACGGAAATAATATATCCGCAAAGAGTTTTGAGTACCACTGCGACAGCACTGCTTGCAAAAGGAACAAAGCGTAAAACCGTATATGCACCCGTCAGAACAAGCAGCGGTGCAAGAACGAAGAAAAGAAGAACATTCGTAAAAGGCGATGCAAGGGAAACGCCTCCGAAATACCACACGCAGACGGGCAGAGTGAAAATCATAACACCGATACTTATTAAGAATGTCAGCGTAACGGCTTTCACCGCAGAGCCGACAACACCCCTTTTCAGTTTCATCGGTAAATAATACAGCAGTTTTTTACTCAAAGGCAGAGCGAAGATATGTATTGATGCCGTTGCCGTTACGGACAGAAGAAAACTCACATCGTAAACTGCGTAAGGGTTTGCAAAAAGTACACATATACAGGCAAAGCCAAGATTATTAAGAGAGTCGCTCTCTTTTCCCAGCATTTTACCTGCAATATAAAGCAATGACATAACTCCTGCACGGCGTACCGACCCGGTGAATGAGGCAAAGTTCATCATAAAGATGACAAAAAGTATAAGAAATATTCCGCCGACCTTACCTTTAACTCCTTTGAACGAGATAAAATAACCGAGAAGATTTATCCAGATTGAAAGATGCATACCCGAAACGGCAAGAATATGAACAACTCCCGACCTTTTAAAACTGTCATAGAGTTCACTTTCCATAAAAGTTTTCTCACCCGTGAGAATTGCAATGAGAACAGATCCGGTGCTGTTATCAAAGTCATGGGAAAAGCATTTTTCAACATAGTCACGCATAAGGTCAATATAATATGAAAAACTGCGGTTTTCCCTTTCGGTTAAAGTGAGATTTTCAATACCGTAGGCGCCGAAATAGGCATTATGTGATTTAAAATAATTGAGATACCTTCCGTAAAAAGACCCGAGAGGATAAACCGTAGCATTAAAAGAGAGTCGGTCACCGATAACAAGACTGTCACGGTCGATTCCGTCAAAAGTCTGGGAAAAAGAAAGTCGCATCTTTGCCCTTGTCTTTTCACCGCCGACGGTAATCAGCCTCACATAGCAGTAACTTCTGAAGTTTTCCTCGGAAAAGTAGGGGCTTTCACATACTGCGGCTTCAACTTTCACATTTTCACCGCAAAGGAGCATTTTATTTTCGTAATTTATCTCAAAAAGCATAAATAGCAGACAGCCTGCTACAAGCGCCGAAAGAAACACGGGCACCAAGGCAGACTGTCTTGTTTTTTTAATCAGAATGAAAATTAAAAGCAGAATTACCGATGCAAAAAGACCGCAGGAAGCCAAGGCTTTGCTTTCAGAAATACTCAAACAAAGCAAAGCACCGAAAAGCGTAAAACCGAAAACTGCCAAGGGTCTTTTCATACAGACTTAATCGTGGAAAAATAAGGGAAGTTTTTCAAGGAAGATGATGTCATCTCTGTCTGCGGCGTCACCTTCGGCAAGAATTGCCGCCTGACCCACAACATCAACGTCAAACTGTTCAAGAAGTTTTGCCACGGCAAGAAGTGATTCGCCCGTACTGATAACATCGTCGAGAATGAGAACTCTCTTATTTCTCATCTTCTCGCCTTCAAGACCGTCAAGGTAGAGAGTCTGCACCTTATCTGTGGTGATTGAGCGTACATCAACGTGAACGGGATTCTGCATATAAAGTTTAGGACCTTTACGGCAGATGAAATAAGGTTTGTTGCTCTGTCTTGCCATTTCGTGTGCAAGAGGGATTGCCTTTGCTTCGGGTGCAACGATGAAATCAAAATCGGGGCACTTCTTTAAAAGTTCCTCGGCAGATTTAACGGTAATTTCAACGTCACCGAAAATTACGAAACCTGCGATATCAAGTTTATCGTTAACCTTACAGACGGGAAGTTCTCTTTCAAGACCTGCAATTGTCATTTTATATGTAGCCATTATTCAACACTCCTTTTTTTCCTTCTTACAGATTAACCTGCGGGCCAGGTAAACTGACGTCCGCCCATTAAGTGAAAGTGAAGATGTTTAACGCTCTGTCCGCCGTCTTCACCGCAGTTGTTAACGATGCGGTAGCCACCCACAAGTCCGAGTTCTTTGCCGAGTTTTGCCGCAACTTCAAAAATGTGAGCAACAACACCGCTGTTTTCTTCGGTGATGTCTGCCGCAGAAGTGATATGAACTTTAGGGATAATGAGAATGTGCACGGGAGCCTGGGGTTCAAGGTCGTAGAAAGCGAGAACCTTATCGTCTTCGTAAGCCTTTTTTGAGGGGATTTCCCCTGCCGCTATTTTACAGAAAATGCAATCCATAATTATTTCTCCTTTACTTTTCTGTTTAATCGTTTATCGTTTAAATATTTCTGTCCCTCCGTTTGAAAGAAGGACAGAAAAAATTTATTTAACCATTGTGGCGAGAATTTCCTCTGCCTTCTTAAGTGCTTCGGGAAGTGCGGAAACGTCCTTTGCACCTGCCATAGCGCTGTCGGGTTTACCGCCGCCGTTACCGCCTGCAAGTTTTGCAATTTCTCTTGCAAGGTTACCTGCGTGAGCGCCTGATGCAACCGCCTGCTTACCGCAACAGGTGCAGATGTTACCTGTGCCCTTTGCCTTCTGTACGCCTGCGATTACACCCACATAGTTGTCACCTTTGCTCTTAACAAGGTCGCACATCTGACGAAGTTCATCGGCAGTTGTGTCTTCAAGGAAAGCAGTTACAAGCATAAGAGAGCCAACCTCAACAGCCTTTGAAAGCATTGATTCGGTTTTGATGTTTGCAAGAATGCCTGAAAGTTTTTCAATTTCCTTTTCTTTAGCCTTGATGTCTGCCATAAGTGATGAAGCCTTTGAAGCAATATCGTTCTGATTTGCGGCTTTCATAGCAGCGGCAGTATCGGCAATAAGTGCGTTTTTGGAATCAATATATCCCATTACGTTCATACCCGTAACGGCTTCGATTCTGCGTACACCTGCGGCAACGGAAGATTCGGACACGATTTTGAAAAGACCGATGTTGCCTGTATTTTCAACGTGAGTACCGCCGCAGAGTTCTGTTGAGAAGTCCTCAATCTTAACAACTCTGACAACGTCACCGTATTTTTCGCCAAAGAGAGCCATAGCGCCCATAGCCTTTGCTTCTTCAATGGGCATTTCTTTTACGAGAAGTGACACACCTTTGAGAATTTCTTCGTTAACGGCTTTTTCAACCGCTTTGAGTTCCTCGGGAGTTACAGCGGCAAAGTGAGTGAAGTCGAAACGCATAAGGTCGCCGTTTACAAGCTGACCTGCCTGCTCAACGTGAGTGCCGAGAACCTTACGAAGTGCTGCCTGAAGAAGATGTGCAGAAGTATGATTTCGCATTGTTGCTTTTCTGTTTTCTTCGTCATAAACAGCGGTGGCTTTATCGCCGACTTTGACTGTATCACCGGAAAGTGAGCCGTGATGAAGAACGACACCGTCAGCATCCTTTGTTGTGTTTATAACTTCAAAGGTGCTCTCGCCGATTTCAATAACACCTTTGTCCCCTGCCTGACCGCCGCTTTCAGCATAGAAAGAGGTTTTGTCAAGGACGATTATTGCATCGGCACCTGCTTCGGCATAGTCCGTTCTTTCACCGCCGACAACAAGAGCAAGAACCGTGCTTTCAGTACCGTTTTCCGTATAACCCGTAAACTCAGTTTTCTTGAGGTCTTTGAAGGAAACGCCCGAATTTCTCCAATCCGTATCCGCACCGTCACGTTTTACGCTCTTGGCTTTCATTCTTGCTTCTTCAACAAGAGTTCTGAATTTTTCTTCGTCAACACTCATACCGTTTTCCGAAGCAATTTCTTTTGTAAGGTCAATGGGGAAACCGAAGGTATCCTGAAGTTTGAAAGCATCTTCACCTGAAAGAACACCGTCTTTCGAGGAAGCCATCATTTCGTTAAGAAGTCCGAGTCCGCTGTCAATAGTTTTATAGAAACTCTGTTCTTCCATTGAGATAACCTTTTTGATATAGTCCTGCTTTTCAACAAGACCCGGGTATGCATTGGCATTTTCCTTGATTACCGTTTCGCATACTTCTGCAAGGAAGGGACGGTCAATACCGATAAGTCTTCCGTGACGTGCGGCACGGCGAAGAAGACGGCGAAGAACATAGCCTCTGCCGCTGTTTGAAGGCAGAACACCGTCACCAACCATAAAGGTTGTGCTTCTGATGTGGTCTGTGATAACACGGAGAGAAACGTCTTTCTTGGCATC
>CAYNIN010000076.1:0-8529 GCA_964397395.1 uncultured Faecalibacterium sp. | reverse complement strand
ACTCATCCGTCAGTCTTACGACTGCCACCTTCCCTGCAGGGAAGGCAAGTAACCTTTCCGTCAGACTGCGGCTGAAACCTCTCCGACGGCTCCTTTCAGGCGAGGCTTATTTTACCGCAATTTAAACTGCCTCTACTGAAAGGCGAGGCAAGAAAGCAGGCACTATTTAGGTGAGTTGAAACGGTAAGGAAACTCATCCGTCAGTCTTACGACTGCCGCCTTCCCTATAGGACAATGTCGTCAACTCAAGCAAATAAAACAACCCATCGTTGACTTTCATACAGCACTTTAAAAAGCACAGAGAACCGACTTTTTCAGTTCTCTGTGCTTTGAATTTTTATATTTGTTACTTTACCGTAACAGTACAAGCCTTCTTATAATTACCGTCGGCAGTTTTCACATAAACCTTCGCCGTTCCCTTACCCACTGCGGTAACAACACCCTTTGCAGAAACCTTAACCACAGAAGTGTCCTTGCTTACCCAGGTGACATTCTTGTTAAGTGCCGTCGAGGGAAGCACCGTTGCAACCAGGGTAAACTTCTCACCTTTTTCAAGGGTCAGTTTCGTTTTGTTGAGCTTAACGCCCGAAACCGCCGAAACAACTTTAACCTGGCAGGAAGCGGTTTTCTTTCCGTCGCTTGTAACAACTTTAATTACAGTATAACCGGGTGAAACTGCCGTAACAATACCGTCTTCGGAAACCGTTGCAACATCGTTGTCGCTTGACTTCCAGACAACTTTCTGATTTGAGGCGTTGGCAGGAAGCACCGTTGCCGTAAGTGCCGACTTTCTGCCCACGGTCAAAGTGATGAGAGTTTTATTGAGTTTAACGCTTTCGACAGGTTGCTTAACGGTTATTTTAACGGTATCGCTGAATCCGCCTTTTACCGTTGCCGTGATTTTCACCTTACCTGCTTTAAGACCCGTTACTGTACCGTCAGAGTCAACAACGGCAACAGAATTATCGGAAGAAGTCCATCCCACACTTTTATCGGAAGCGTTTGCAGGCAGAACGTCTGCGGAAAGTTTGAGTTCAGCGCCCACCTTTACGGATTTCTTATCTGCCGTGACAGTAACTCCCGTAGGCGCCTGAATTACGGTAACTTTGCATTTCGCCTTAACCTCACCGTCACCTGAAGTCACGGTTACGGTTGCGGTGCCGGGTTTCAGAGCCTTGAAAATACCTTCCTGGGAAACTCTGACAACGGTTTTATCGCTGGACTTCCACTTAACCGTTTTGTCAGAAACGTTAGATGGTGAAAGTGTATAAGTAAGAGCCTTTCTCTTGCCTGCTTCTATACGTACACTCGTACTGCTTACAGTTATCTTTTCGGCAAGAATAACAACGTTCACCGTACAGCTTACACTTGCACCCGAATCCTGAGTTTTGGCAGTAATTACCGCCGTACCTTTTCTTTTCGCCTTGACAACACCCGTGGAAGAAACTGTTGCAACAGATGTGTCGGAAGAAGACCAGACAAGAGTTTTGTTGTCTGCATTTGCAGGACTGACTGTTGTTTTCAGGCTTATTTTTTCACCCTTGGGCAAGTCTGTTTCCTCAATGTCAAGTTTTATGGATTTTACAGATCTGTAAACCGTAACGGTACACGTAGCCTTATATGAGCCGTCTTTTGTCGTAGCGGTGATTTTTGCAGTGCCTTTTTTAACCCCCGTAACAACACCCTTTTGGTCAACGGTAGCAACAGACGTATCCGAAGATTTCCATGTTACAGTTTGCTCCGTGGCATTTTCGGGGGCGACAATTGCCTCCAATGACGCTTTTCTTTCTGTACCCAGAGAAAGACTCGTCTTATTAAGGCTCACTCCCGTAACGGGCAGTGTTACTCTGACTTTGCACTTGGCTTTTATTTCGCCGTCAACGGTTTTGCAGGTGATGTATACAAGACCCGACTTAATTCCTTTGACAACGCCCGCAGAAGAAACGGTTGCTATGCTTTCGTCGGAAGAATACCAATTCACCCTCTTGTCACTTGCATCTGAAGGAGATATCGTTGCTTTAAGAGTAAATGTGCTTCCCTTCGGGATTCTTTTTGCGGTAACATTAAGTTTTACACCTTTAACATCAATTTTATCCGTAACGGTGATTTTAACAAAATACTTATATGAGCCGTCGGTTGTGGTTACGGTAATTTTTGCTCTGCCTTTTTTAAGGGCTGTCAGTTTTCCCGTTTTTGCATCAACCTTGATTCTGTCGGGGTGGGAAGATTCCCAGGTTACACTCTTATCCGAAGCCGTTGACGGAACAACCTCGCTTTTTAAAGTATAGGTCTGACCGAGATACATGGTTTCGGGAGCGTTTTCGATGGAAACTCCGCTTACGTATTCATTGACGGTAACGGTGCAGGCGGCTGTGATTGCACCTCTTTTTGTTGTTGCCGTAACCGTAGCCTTACCGCCTGCAATGGCAGTAATTTTGCCGGAGGAAGACACCTCAACAACAGAGGTATCGGAAGATTTCCATGTTACAGTTTTAGTTGTCGCATCGGAGGGAGTAACTTTTGCGGTAAGCACCTTCGTGGTGCCTGCGTCTATTTTAAGGGAAGTGGTATTAAGAGAAACTGCCGTGGGGTATTTTTCCACGTTGACGGTACATTCAGCCGCATATCCGCCGTCTTTTGTTATAACGGAGATAACAGTTGAGCCCACTTTTTTACCCGTTACAACGCCGTCACCGGAAATTGTTGCAACGGAAGTATCGGAAGACACCCACATAACAGACTTATCGCTTGCATAAGAGGGCTGAATTTCGGGAGTGAGAGTTATGCTTGAGCCCACATTACAAACCTTTGACGAAGGGAGCGTTACCCCCTCAACGTCCTGGGTTACATTAACAAGGCAGGAAGCCTTAGTGAGAGTGGTGCCGTTGAATGCCTTGGCAGTAATTCTTGCCGAACCGGGATAATGAGCGGTAACAACACCGTTTTCGTCAACGGTGGCAACTTTTTCGTTGGAAGATGACCAGGAAGCAGCGTTATGCTTAAAACCGCTTTTAGTTACAACCTGCACCGTAAGGGTAAACTCGTCATCAACTTTTACATTTTTGCCGGTTTCATCAATAGTGATTGATATAGCGGCATCGGCAACGGTAACTTTGCAACTTTCGGTGAGATAACTTCCGTCGGTAGTTGCTGCGGTAATAACGCAAGAGCCGTTGGCAACGGGAATAAGATAACCGTTAGTGTCAACCTTGCAGACGTTTTCATTATCCGATGACCAGTCGATTACCTGATTGGTAGTGTCGGCGGGAGTGAACGTAACAGTGAGCCTTTCTCCCGTCGAAGTTTCGGTCAGTACTTTTATTTTATTACTGATTGCAATTTCTGTTGCGGTTACGTCACCTGCAAAAGCCGTAACACCAAGACAGAGAACGAGCATAATGAGCAGCGTTGCAACACTTAATATCTTTCTTTTCATACTTTTCCTCTTTCTGAAAATACCTGTTTATTTAAATTTTTAATTACAAACCTTAACATTTTAATTATAAATTATAAAGCCCATACTGTCAACAAAAGAAAAGAGTCTATTGAAAAAGTTTACAAATTGTGCTAATATTTGTTATATTATTTTTTTGAGAAAGGGTAGGAAAAAAACTATGAAAAAACTCATCTCATGGAACGTTAACGGACTCAGAGCCTGTGTAACAAAAGGCTTTCCTGAAATTTTCAAAGATTTAAACGCAGATATTTTCTGCCTTCAGGAAACAAAACTTCAGGCAGGACAGATTGACCTTTCCTTTGAGGGTTATCACCAATATTGGAACTATGCCGAAAAGAAGGGCTATTCGGGCACTGCCGTTTTCACTAAAGAGGAGCCTCTTTCCGTTTTCTACGGTATGGACAAAGCGGAACACGACACCGAAGGCAGACTCATCACCCTTGAATTTGACTCCTTTTATTTTGTCTGCTGCTATACTCCCAACGCCCAGGACGGCCTAAAGAGAATTGAATACCGTATGAAGTGGGAAGACGATTTGAGGGAGTATCTTGTTTCCCTCAAAAAGACAAAGCCCGTAATTTACAGTGGCGACCTTAATGTTGCTCACAACGAAATTGACCTTAAAAATCCCAAAACCAACCGAGGAAACGCAGGTTTTTCTGACGAGGAAAGAGGCAAATTCACCGAACTTCTCGCTTCGGGTTTCACTGATTCTTTCCGCTATCTTTATCCCGACACGGAGGGTGCATACTCCTGGTGGAGTTACCGCTTCAAAGCAAGAGAGAAAAATGCAGGCTGGCGCATTGACTACTTCATTGTTTCAGAGGAATCAAAGGATAAAATTATCGAGGCAAAAATTCACCCCGAAATCTTCGGCTCGGACCACTGCCCCGTTGAACTTGTAATTGATTTTTAAGCATTCTCGTTTTACGAGAGTCCTTTCTCCCTTTGCCGAGTGGACACAAAGAACCTTTGTGCTTTAAAATCAAGTTGTAACAAGTGAAAGGAGAATTACAAAATGGATAACAAAGCCCTCGGCACATTCCTTGCCGAACTTCGAAAAGAAAAAAAGGTTACGCAAAGAGAACTTGCAGAATTTCTTTGTGTTTCCGATAAAACCGTAAGCCATTGGGAAAGAGGAGAAAATTCTCCCGATTTAAGTCTTATCCCCGTTATTGCAGATTACTTCGGTGTAAGCTGTGATGAAATTCTCCGAGGCGAAAGAAAAGATGATGCCGATACCCAAAAGGCAGAAAAGCCGTATGCCGACGAAAGCACGAACAATTCGGCTCATTTATATATCACCGACACTCTTTACAAAAAATTCGTAACGAAAAATTATATCAGCATTGCCCTTTCGATAATTGCACTGCTTTGCGGACTCATTGCAGATTATTATCTGTTTAAAGAACTGTCTTTTCTCATATTCCTCGCACTTCTTGTTGTGCCCGTACTTCTTGCTGTGTTTTTCAGAAGCAATTTTTCGGTAAACCTCAATTCCCCTTATACCGACAAGGAACCTGCAAAGGAATATTTCTTCAAGGCTAACCGTGTAACTGCAAATAACCTGTATTTTTCTTTCGGCTGTTTCGTTTTATTCGGTATGAAAACCATGCGGTTTTATGTTGCGGAAACGATCCTTCTTGCCCTCGCCTTGATTTCAGCCGCAGGAGCAGTTCTTTTAACGGAATTTCTTCTGAGAAAGTTTGATATTGTCAAAAAGAGCGGCACCCCCCTTGAAATTAAAAAGGTAACTGTGCTGAGAATAGTTTTCTTTGTTATTGCCGCAATCGGTCTTTATGCAGGCATTGTAAGTCAGCAGAACCTTAACCGAATGAACTTTGACTATGAATATGCAGAGTATATTGAAATAACTGATAAGAACGAATTTATAGAATATATCGGAACTTATGACGGCAAACCCGAAAACTATTATTATGACCGTGACTTCTCTTACAGCAGTTTCGATAAAGGCGAAGTATACACTATCGAAGATGATGACGGCACAACTGTTCTTTTCACCTATAACAACCTTAAAGTTGCTGACGTTCAGTTCCGTGACGGAAAGTTTATCATTTTCACCCACGAAGCTCTGCTTAAAGGTGCGGAAAAATCGGCGGAATACATTAATAAGATGAATATTATTCATATCGCATTCTACTTTGTTTTTCTGATTATATGCTTTGCCCTTTACAAAATAATTAAATCAAGGCTTGACCGCTCAATGAAAAAAGCAAAAATCACCCTCATAAAAGATTTTTGAAAAAAATCAAAAAAACTTTTAAAAAGGTATTGACAAACCCTTGCCGAGTGTGTATAATAAGCAAAGTCGAAAGGACACAAGTGTGCAAAACATACTTGGTAGTCGGTGTTTTTAGCGATGAGGGTCCACCCGTTCCCATCCCGAACACGGTAGTTAAGCTCATCAGTGCTGACAATACTTGGCTGGAAGCGGCCCGGGAAGATAAGGCGATGCCGACACAATGAACCACAGCAAAGGCTGTGGTTTTTCTTTTTATTTTTAAGGTAACGGATGCCGACTTCCGTCACCTTAGGTCTTGCAATAAATAAAGAAAAGATATATAATAAGAAAAGAAAATCGAAGGAGGCGTTTTTGTGAATAACATTCTTGTCACTGGCGGTGCCGGCTTCATCGGCTCAAACTTTGTTTACTATATGCTTGAAAAGCATCCCGATTACAGAATTGTCTGCATTGACAAACTCACCTATGCAGGTAACCTTGAAACCCTTGAAGAAGCGATGAATAACGAAAATTTCCGCTTCGTAAAAGCCGATATCACCGACAGAAAAGCGGTTTATGCTCTCTTTGAAGAAGAAAACTTCACCGCCGTGGTCAACTTTGCCGCAGAAAGCCACGTTGACCGTTCAATTGAAGAGCCCGAAGTTTTCCTTAAAACTAACATTCTCGGCACGCAGGTGCTTCTTGACGCCTGCCGCAAGTACGGCAATGTCCGTTATCATCAGGTGTCTACCGATGAGGTTTACGGCGATTTGCCCCTTGACAGACCCGACCTGTTCTTCACCGAAGAAACACCCATTCACACCTCATCTCCCTATTCCGCATCAAAGGCTTCGGCAGACCTTCTCGTTTCCGCATATCACCGCACCTTCGGTCTGCCCGTTACAATAAGCCGTTGCAGTAACAACTACGGCCCCTATCACTTCCCCGAAAAGCTTATCCCCCTTATGATAATAAACACCCTGCACGGCAAGGCTCTCCCCGTTTACGGCGAAGGACTTAACGTCCGTGACTGGCTTTTTGTAAAAGACCACTGCAAAGCCATTGATATGATTCTTGAAAAAGGCAGAATCGGCGAAGTATATAACATCGGCGGTCACAACGAAAGAACAAACATTGCCGTTGTGAAAACAATTCTTTCACTTCTCGGCAAAGACGAAAGCCTCATAAACTACGTTAAAGACAGACCCGGTCACGACCTTCGTTATGCAATTGACCCCACGAAGATTAAAAACGAACTTGGCTGGTACCCCGAAACCACCTTTGAAGAAGGCATTAAACAAACTGTTGAGTGGTATCTCGAAAACAAGCAGTGGTGGGAAAACATCGTAAACGGCGACTATATGAACTACTACGAAAAGATGTATTCGGGCAGATAAATTCACAAAAAATAACAGATATTTTCAAATCCAAAGAGAGAAGAAAATATCTGTTTTTTCTTTTACATCATCTTGTCAAGGTTTTCTCTGATAGCCTTGATGAACTGCTCTGTTGTGAGAGCCTCAGCCTTTGCTTCGCCCTGCCAGAGTGAAACGAGATCCTTTGTCATCTTACCGCTTTCAATGGTATCAAGAGAAGCCTTTTCGAGTTTGTCGGCAAAGGCTACAAGTTCCGTATTGCCGTCAATTTCGCCTCTTTTACGAAGAGCACCCGTCCAGGCAAAAATTGTTGCGATGGGGTTTGTTGAGGTTTCCTCACCCTGAAGATGACGGTAATAATGGCGGGTAACGGTGCCGTGAGCAGCCTCATACTCGTAATTTCCGTCGGGGCTTACAAGTACGCTTGTCATCATTGCAAGAGAGCCGAAAGCCGTGGAAACCATATCACTCATAACGTCGCCGTCATAGTTTTTACAAGCCCAGATGTAACCGCCTTTTGAACGGATAACTCTTGCAACGGCATCGTCGATAAGGGTATAGAAGTATTCAATGCCTGCTTTTTCAAAATCTTCCTTGTAATCCTTATTATAAATATCTTCGAAGATGAGTTTAAAGGTCTGGTCGTACTTCTTGGAGATTGTATCCTTTGTAGAAAACCAGAGATCCTGCTTTGTTGAAAGTGCGTATTTGAAGCAGGAGTGTGCAAAGGATTTGATGGAACTGTCCTTATTATACATACCCTGAAGAACGCCGCCGCATTCGAAGTCATAGATTGTAGCCTTCTGAACTTCGCCGTCTTCGGAAGTAAAGACAAGTTCTGCTTTGCCGGGCTTTGTGGTACGGAATTCACTTGCCTTATAGATGTCACCGTAGGCGTGACGGGCAATGGTGATGGGCTTTTCCCAGTTTCTTACGGCAGGCTTCACACCTGAAAGGAGAATAGGTGTTCTGAAAACGGTACCGTCAAGAATTGCACGGATAGTTGCGTTGGGGCTTTTCCACATTTCTTTAAGGTTATACTCCTCAACTCTCTGTGCGTTGGGGGTAATTGTTGCACACTTAACACCAACCTGATATTTCTTAACAGCCTCACCTGCGTCGATACTTACCTGATCGTTAGTTTCGTCACGGTAAGGAAGACCGAGGTCATAATATTCCGTGTTGAGTTCAACATAGGGGCAAAGAAGTTCATCTTTAATCATCTTCCAGATGATTCTTGTCATTTCGTCGCCGTCCATTTCGACGATTTTGTTCATTTTTATTTTATCCATTTTCAGCACTCCTTTTTCAACTTCAAAGAATTTGTCGCTAATGGAGTAATTATATCAAATTATATTATTGCGGTCAATATAAAGTCACAATAAACAGTGAATTTTTTTCTGCGTTGTAAATAGATGTGACCCATTTTTGTTAAAAAATAAAGTCAAAGTATA
>CAYNIN010000075.1:0-8890 GCA_964397395.1 uncultured Faecalibacterium sp. | reverse complement strand
CAAATAAACCCATTGGGTTATTTGAAAACCCACAAAAAGCCGATAGTGATAGTGATAGTGATAGTGAACGTGATAGTGATAGTGTATGTGAAAGTGAAAGAGATAGTGGAAATGATTGTGTAAGTGAAAGTGTATATGTATGTGACAATGACATTCCTTCTGCTTCGCAGAAAAATACACATATAACAAATCATAACAAAACAAATCAATCCGATATTAAATTACCAAAAGATACTGAACGGGAAAAGAGAAAAGCCGATGCTTTTAATATGACAGAGGAAGCGTTTTATGATTAGGCGGACTACGAGCAAAAAAGTATGCACGCCGAAGGGTTTCGGGCTACAACATAAACCCTTATCCCTTTTTGTGTAAATATTAAAAAATCCTCTGCCTCAAGGGCAGAAAAAATAAAAGTTTATACACACTAACCAAAAAATAATGCACAAAATTAGTTAATACTCCGTTGTTTTTTTGTTCAAAGTATGGTAAAATGCATATTAACGTCACTAATTACCAGGTGACGAAGCAAAATTTGATGGGCCTTAAAATCAGAGAAGGTCCCAGGAGGTATTGGAATTGAAAACATATTCAGTAAACAACATCAGAAACATCGCTATTGCAGGTCATACGGGAAAGGGTAAAACAGCACTTTCAGAAGCTATGCTCTATGTTGCAGGTGTAACGGACAGACTCGGCAAAGTTGCAGACGGCAACACAGTTATGGACTATGACGCAGAAGAAAAGAAACGTAAGTGTTCAATTTCTTCCGCCACCGCTTCATTTGAATGGAGAGATACAAAAATCAACCTTCTTGACGCTCCCGGTAAGTTTGACTTTGCAGGCGGTATGGCAGAAGCAATGCGTGCCGCAGACTGTGCAGTTATCGTTACCTCTGCAGGTTCAGGTATTGACGTAGGTCTTGAAAAGGCTATCAAAGCAGCCGACGAAAGAGAAATCGCAAAGTTCTTTGCAATTACCAAGGTTGACTCCGATAACCGTAATTTCTATAAAACATTCGAAACACTTAAAGAGGAACTCGGCAACAAACTCTGCCCCGTTGTTGTTCCCTACATGAACGGTCCCGTTTGTGAGGCTTTCGTAAACCTTTGCTCAAACAAGGCTTATAAATACCCCAACGGCAGACCCGTTGAAATTGACATTCCTTCCGATGCAAATATCGAGGCAATGAGAGCAGCTCTTGAAGAAGCCGTTGCCACCGTTGACGAAGAACTTATGGAAAAATTCTTTGAAGGTGAGCCTCTCACAAAAGAAGAAATCATCCGTGGTCTTACAGAAGGCGTTGAGTCGGGTGAAATCTGGCCCGTATACGCTTGCTCTGCAACAAAGGTTGACGGTTGCGATATGCTCATGGACGCTATCGTTTACTCCGCTCCTTCACCCGATAAGGCAAATCCCGAAAAGGCAACCAACGGCGCAGGCGAAGAAATAGAAGTTAAAGCTGACCCCAACGGTCCTCTTGCAGCACTTTGCTTCAAGACCATCGCTGACCCCTTCGTAGGTAAGATGAACTTTGTTAAGGTTGTATCGGGTAAAATCACATCCGACACACCTGCTTACAACGCAAGAACAGGCGAAAGCGAAAGAATGGGTAAACTTGTTGCCGTTAAGGGCATCAAGCAGGAAGACGTAAGCGAAATTTCCACCGGTGACATCGGTGTTATCACTAAACTTTCGGGTCTTGCAACAGGTGACACTCTCTGCTCGGCTAAAGATGTAATCAACCTCAAGGGTATCGACTTCCCCGCACCTTCACTTTCAATGGCTGTTGCCGTTACAAAGAAGGGCGAAGAAGAAAAGGTTGCATCAGGTCTTCGTAAGATTATCGCAGAAGACCCCACCGTTACTTTCGTAACCAACGAAGAAACAAAAGAAATGATTCTCTCGGGTCTCGGCGAACAGCATCTTGATATCGTTGTTTCCAAACTCAAGTCAAAATACGGTGTTGAAATCACTCTGCGTATTCCCCGTGTTGCATACAGAGAAACTATCCGTAAGACCTGTCAGGTACAGGGCAGACATAAGAAACAGTCGGGCGGTTCGGGTCAGTTCGGTGATGTTTGGGTACGCTTTGAACCCCACAGCGGCGATGAACTTATCTTTGAAACAGAAGTTGTCGGCGGCTCCGTGCCCAAGAACTTCTTCCCCGCAGTTGAAAAGGGTCTTCAGGAAGCAATCCTTAAGGGTCCCCTTGCAGGCTACCCCGTTGTAGGTCTTAAAGCCGTACTTTATGACGGTTCATACCACCCCGTTGACTCAAACGAAATGGCATTCAAGACCGCCGCAAAGATCGCATACAAGAACGGTATGGCACAGGCTAACCCCGTTATCCTTGAACCCATCGGTGAACTTAAGGCTTATATGCCCGATGCAAACCTGGGTGACATTATGGGCGACGTAACAAAGCGCCGTGGTCGTGTTATGGGTATGGGTACCAGCGAAGACGGCAAGATGCAGGAACTCGTTGCCGAAGTGCCTATGGCTGAAATGGGCGACTTCTCAACAACTCTGCGTTCGGTAACAGCAGGCAGAGGCTACTTCACTCTTGAATTTGTAAGATACGAAGATGCCCCCACACCCGTTGCACAGAAGGTTATTGAAGAAGCTCAGAAAGATATGGACGACTAATCTCTAATACCTCATTTATAAATTCCAAGCCAGAAACGGACAGATTATTCTGTCCGTTTCTGGTGTCTTCAAAGGGTTGCAAACAGCAGGGATTTATTGTATAATCAATCTCAACAAAACAGTCAAAGGAGTTTTCCTATGTCAGATGTAATTGCCGCCGTTTCAACGCCTCTTGCGGCAGGGGGTATCGGCGTTATAAGAATAAGCGGTGAGGGAGCAATTGAACTTGCCGCAAAGGTAGTGAAAACCACTTCGGGCAAAAGTCTTACCTCGATGAAGGGTTATACTGCCGCACACGGCAAAGTGTATATGGAAAATCAGGCAATTGACGAGTGCGTTGCCCTTGTTTTCCGTGCCCCCAGAAGTTACACGGGGGAAGATACCGTTGAGATTTCCTGTCACGGCGGTGTTTATGTGACAAAGCAGGTACTTCGTGCCGTTTTAGAAGCAGGAGCAAGAACTGCCGAGGCAGGCGAGTTCACAAAGAGAGCCTTCCTTAACGGTAAAATGGATTTATCCGAAGCCGAGGCCGTTATGGGACTCATCGGCGCCCGAGGTGAAGGCGGTATGAAAGCCGCACTGACGGCTCTTGACGGCGCACTTTCAAGAAAAATTGACGGTTTTTGTCAGATGCTCATATCGGCGGCGGCTCATATGTCTGCCTGGGTGGACTATCCCGACGACGAGATACCCGAACTTGATTTTTCCGTACTGCGTGAAAATCTTACGCAAGTCAAAGCGGGGCTCACGGAACTTCTTTCAAAGTTTGATGCAGGCAAAGCAATTACAACGGGTGTCGAAACTGCAATCGTGGGCAAACCCAACGTGGGCAAATCTGCCCTTATGAATATGCTTTCGGGTTTCAGCCGTTCAATCGTTACGGACATCGCAGGCACAACAAGAGATGTTGTTGAAGAAACGGTACGGGTAGGCTCTGTTATTCTTCGCCTTGCCGATACGGCAGGTATCAGAGAAACGGGGGACGTTGTTGAAAATATCGGTGTAAATCTTGCAAAGACGAAAATTGAAAGAGCATCGCTCATTCTTGCCGTTTTTGACTCCTCGGCTCCCCTTGATTCTTCCGACAGAGAAATACTTGACCTTTGCAAAGGCAGAGATGTTATTGCCATCGTAAACAAAACAGACCTGCCCTCAAAGGCGGATATTGAATATATAAAATCCTCAATGGAAAACATAGTCTTTTTAAGTGCCGCAACCCATGAGGGCGAAAGGGAACTTACCGAAGCTATTGAAAAGGTGCTCGGTACGGACAAGGTTGACACTTCCCAGGCTATGCTGGCAACGGAAAGACAAAGACAGAACGCTCTTGAAGCCGTGTCTGCAATAAGCGAAGCCATTGAAGCCATTGATATGAATATGACAATGGATGCAGTAAACGTCTGTATCGACACGGCAATTGACGCACTTTTATCCCTTACGGGTAAGAAAGCAAAGGAAAGTGTTGTCAGCGAAGTTTTCGCACAGTTCTGCGTTGGAAAATAAGAACGAGTTGGTGATTTGATGAAAAGAGTTTTGATAACGGGTGCTACGGGCGGAATAGGTCAGGCTCTCTGCACGGAATTTGCCAAAGAGGGCTATGACGTAGTTCTGCAGTATAACTCAAAGGAAGAAAAGGCGGCGTTGCTTTGCCGTGAAATTGAAAAGTACGGTGTTTCTGCCAAGGCGGTAAAAGCGGATTTTACGTCGGAAGAAGATGTACTCTGCTTTGCAGAAAAAGCAGGGGAGATTGATGTGCTCGTTAACAACGCAGGTGTTGCTTACCAGAGCCTTTTTCAGTTTGCCGACAGTAAAAAGGTAAAAGAACTTTTTGACGTGAACCTTTTCTCTGCTATGACTCTGACAAAAGAAATACTGCCCTCCATGATAAAAAATCAAAGGGGCAGGGTTATTAACGTCAGTTCTATGTGGGGTATTTGCGGTGCTTCCTGCGAGGTGCATTACAGCGCTTCAAAGTCGGCACTTATCGGTTTTACCAAAGCCCTTGCAAAAGAGGTGGGTCCTTCGGGTATTACCGTCAACTGTATTGCACCTGGGTTTATTGACACGCCTATGAATGCAAATATTGATGAAAGTGCCGTTGGGGAAATTATAGAGAGCACCCCTATGTGCAGAGCCGGCAGGGGAGAAGACGTGGCTGCCCTTGCAGTTTTTCTTGCATCAGACAAAGCGGATTTTATTACGGGTCAGGTTGTGTCCGTTGACGGAGGATACGGAGTTTGAAGTAATAGGTAAGAGGGAATAGGGAAGAAGTGAATAAAATTGATTTACCGAAAAGAAAAAGGGTAAGATTAGAGGGCTACGATTACAGTTTACCGGGTTATTATTTTATAACGATATGCACGAAAAACAAGGAGCGTATTTTAGGTGAAATCGTAGGGACCGACGTCCTCGGCGGTCCGCAAAACCAATTAACCGAATACGGAAAAGTTGCCGACAAATATATAAAACAATTGAATGAATTTTATGATATATTGAGTGTTGAAAAATATGTAATTATGCCCAATCACATTCATTTGATTATTCATATTTTGAACGATGAAACGGACCGTCGGGGACGCCGGTCCCTACAAAATTCCGTGATTTCACAGTTTACATCAACATTTAAAAGGTTCTGCAACAAGGAATATGGCAGAAACATCTGGCAGAGCCGTTCTCACGACCACATAATCCGTGGGGACAAGGATTATGAAATGATATGGAATTATATCGAAAGTAACCCTGCAAAATGGCGGGAAGACTGCTTTTATGCATAACAGAAAAGTCGGCGGAAAACCCGTCGACTTTTAAATTTTATTCTGCTGCAAGGGAATCAAGGCTCTGCTTTTTAAGATAAGCGTTTATGAAGCCGTCGATTTCGCCGTCCATAACAGCGTTGATGTTACCCATTTCAAAGCCTGTTCTGTGGTCTTTTGCAAGGGTATAGGGCATAAACACATAGGAACGGATCTGACTGCCCCAACCGATTTCTTTCTGTTCGCCCTTGATGTCTTCAATCTTATCAAGATGTTCACGCTCTTTGATTTCAATGAGTTTTGATTTGAGCATCTTCATACAGACCTCTCTGTTCTGATGCTGGCTTCTTTCAACCTGACAGGAAACAACAATACCTGTGGGGTTGTGGATAAGACGAACTGCCGAGGAGGTTTTGTTAACCTTCTGTCCGCCTGCACCTGAAGCACGGTAAACTTCCATTGTGATGTCTTCTTCTCTGACGTCAACTTCGATTGTGTCGTCAATTTCAGGCATAACTTCAAGAGAAGCGAAGGAAGTGTGACGTCTGCCCGAGGAGTCAAAGGGAGAAACACGGACAAGGCGGTGAACACCCATTTCGCTTTTAAGGTAACCGTAGGCATTTTCGCCTTCAATCATAACCGTTGCAGATTTAAGACCTGCTTCGTCACCGTCAAGGAAGTCAACGGTGGTAAACTTGAAGCCGTGCTTTGTTGCCCACTGACCGTACATTCTGAAAAGCATCTGGCACCAATCCTGTGCTTCGGTACCGCCTGCGCCTGCGTGGAAGTTGAGAATTGCATTGCTGTTATCGTACTCACCCGAAAGGAGAGTTGCAAGAGTCTGCTTGTCAAGTTCAGCCTCAACAGCCTCAACGCTTGCCTGGCATTCTTCGAGCATATCAAGGTCGCCCTCCTCGTCGGAAAGTTCAATCATAACAAGGGCATCTTCATAGGCTGATTTAAGATCTTCATAAGCCTTGATTTTATTTTTCAGGGAAGCAATTTTCTGAAGCACTTTCTGTGAATTGGCAAGGTCGCCCCAGAAGTCTTCTGCCGCCGTCTGCTGTTCAAGGGCGGCAACTTCCTTTGCCATTTCCTCAAGACCGAGAGCCGCCGCAAGTTCTTTAAGAGGCTTTTCGCTTTCCATAAGCTTTAATCTTAATTCTTCAAATTGAATCATTGTATCTTTTTCCTTTCGTATTATATCGTCACCTTAAGTACAAGACTTTAATTAAATTTTAAGTTTTATGGTTACTCTATCCTTATATAGTTACGTAAAAAGTTATCCTTATACATTATACACAATTATTTTTAAAGGGCAACACCTTTAATGAAATATTTTTTCGCAAAGGGACAAAATAATAAAAAAATATTGCTTTTAAGGTTAAAAGGATATACAATTAACTGTAGAAAATGTACAAAGGAGAAATCTATGAGATATAACAATCAGATTTGCGACGGTTGCGGCAAGCCTTTCAAGGAAGATGACGATATCGTTGTCTGCCCCGAATGCGCCACACCCCAGCATAGAGAATGTTACAATAAAAATTCCGCTTGTGTAAATGAGCACAGACACAGCGAAGACTTCAGTTGGCAGGGCGAGATTAACAATACTCCCCATGCTTTTGAAAATATGGAAAAGGTTAAGAAAATTCCCTGCCCCAACTGCGGATACGAAAATCCCGAGGGCAGTGAATACTGCAAACAGTGCTCAATGAAGTTTACGGTTTTCGGCTTCAATTTGGTGGATGCGGCGGCAAAAGAGCAAGAGCAGGAAGAACAGGAAACTCACAAGCCTGCAACTCCCGAATACAAGGCTCCCTTTGCTCTGGGTGAAGGTGAGGGTTTTGACTACGAAACAAAAGAAGAAACACCGCCGACTTACACGGAGCAGACCGACGAAATCCAAAGACAGATGATTGATGCCGTTGCCTCGGTGAGCGGCTTTTCTCCCGACGGCGAAGACTTCTCTTTCGGCGGACCTTTCCCGAAAGAAGACAGAACCTGCGGAGTACACACAAACCTTCTCGGCGCCTTTGTGGGCACAAGTGCCATGAGATATATCGAAAAGTTCAAGAAGTTCGATATGGGCAAGAAACTTTCATTCAACTGGGCGGCATTCTTCTTTGCACCCTATTGGTTCTTTTACAGAAAACTAATAAAGCCGGGTATCGTTTTTATGACGGCGGCGTTTTGCCTTTCAATTCTTGCAACACCCTCTGCCCTTGCCTTTGCCGAGCAGAGTATGGTGCTTATGGAAAGACTTTACGAAATAACAACGGAAACGGAGTACCTTCAGTTAATGGCTGAATTTGAAACTCTCGTCAAACCCGTAATGTTTTTCGCTCTTTTGCAGTTCTTGCTGCACCTGGTGGCAGGCTTCACGGCAAACGTGCTCTACAAAAACTATGCCGTAAAGAACATTAAGGATATAATGAATCTTAAAAATCAGAAACATTCCCTTGCCCTGCTTCTTAAAAAAGGCGGAGTGTCTTCCCTTTATGCGCTGGGCTCACTCCTTGCAGAGAACGTGATTTCTTACCTTGTAAGTTATCTTATGATGTGAGTTAGTAATGAAATAAGACCGCTTTTTTCGGGCGGTCTTATTGTTTTACCGTGATAACTTTTTGTCCGTTGAAACAAGGTGAGGGATAATTGAGTTTGTCGTGGGGGGACGATTTTGCGGGACGCCGAGGGCGCCGTCCCCTGCGATTTCATTTTGGACGGGTGCTTTGTTTTGCGGGACGTCGAGGGCGCCGTCACCTACAACGATTTCACCTCAAACCTTACCCTTCCTTTTCGGTAAATTCATACCGTTCAATTCTGCATTTATTCTATCCGCTCGAAATCCTCTGCACCGTGTTTACAAAGAGGACAGACAAAGTCTTCGGGGAGTTCGTCGCCCTCATAAACATATCCGCAGATTTTGCAGACATAGCCCTTCTTCTCTTTCTTTTCGGGCTTGGGTTTAACGTTTTTGTGGTAGTAGGTGTAACTCATAGTTTCGTCGCTGCCCAGCACCTTTGCTTCGCTTACAAGGCAGATAAACATTGTGTGAGTGCCCATATCAATTTCCTGTGTCACATCAAGGGACATAAAGGAGTTGGAGTAAAAGTTAAGATAAGGCAGACCGTTTTCGCTGTACTTTACGGGCATACCGTCGATTTTGTCCTTATCTCTGCCGCTTGCAAAACCGAACCACTCAAAGATGCCGAAGGGTGCCGCCGTTGTAAGACAGCAGATATTCATTTTTCCCGTTTCTTTGATTAAATCGTGGGAATAGTTTGCCTTGTTTACGGTGACGGCAACGGTGAGAGGATTGCTTGTAAGTTGGGTTACGGCGTTAACGATACAGCCGTTTTCCTTGTCGCCTTTTTTCGTTGTCAGAACATAAAGACCGTAGCCGATATTGAATAAAGCGGTTGCGTCAACCTTTTTGTTTTCCATAATAATACCTCCTGAATTGAGTTAAAAATATATTACCACATTTT
>CAYNIN010000074.1:0-8919 GCA_964397395.1 uncultured Faecalibacterium sp. | reverse complement strand
TTATTGCGGAGAATAGAAAGTTTATGCTGAATTAAAGGATGGTCGAAAATTGTTACGTTGTTCATTTGTTAAATCCTCTCTTTTAAAGTTTCTTCTTTATTATTATACACCTTTGGGAGAATAAATCAAGTGGAAGGGAGAAATAAATAGAGCCTTGAAACTCATTTAAATAGAGTTTACAAGGCTTTATAATGATGCGGTGTTTATAGATTATTATAAATTAAGTAATTGTTTTTTCTTTTCGTCAAATTCTTCCTGTGTGATAGCACCTATATCAAGTAGTGATTTGTACTCTTTTAGTGCTTCGGCTACATTTTTTTCACCTTTTACAGATGCTTCTGAATTGGTTGCAGGTGCGACATAAGCATCAGCAACGCAAAGTTTGTTGATATTCTCTTGCATTAAAATACAAGCAACAACAGGAATGAATATACCCAAAAGAAGATACATAGAAGTGTTGTCTGTTTTCTTGCCTGTAGTGGCATTGAGTTTATCGATTTTTTCGCCGTGTTTATAGAACCAATAAATTGTATAGAATGGTACAAACATACAAAGGAGCAGTTTTTTCGTCGGATCATATTTTTCAGAATCAGGAGTTTTGTTTAATGCTTTTGTTGTTTTGTAAATCCATATATACATCCATATTCCAAAAGTTAACAGTGATAAGAGAATATGCTTTACTAATTCACAGTATGATTCATTATAATCTAAAACTGTTTTATTTGTGCTGTTATCAATATGTTCAATACTTTCTGTCGTATCAACGTTGCCGTTTTCAATTATAGTTTTTTCTGTAGTTGTTCGTTCTTTAATACTGAAAATAGGTGTTTTTATAACATTTGTAATTTTAAATTTCTTTCTTTTATATTCAAAAACAATTTCAGTAATATTATCTGCAAATGCAGACACAACATCTGTTTTCATTCCCCACATATAACCATATATTTCACAATCTTTATCAATATTATACTCTTTAACTTCATTTTGACCTATTTTTTCTTCTTGCTCTTTTCCGTCGATATATACACTTACATCGCAAATAAGATTTTCTTTGGACAAATACTTCGCAATGATTTTTCCAGACATAAGTTATTTTCCTTTCATCACAAGTTGCTAACCGCTAATCTTATACTCTGCGGTACACAAACCATTTTTACATACTTTGAAACAGTTGAGTCGATTCTATCCATTTGTCTGCTGACCTCGGCATAATTGCCGTATTTAGCATAAAGGCGGTGCATTTCAACTATTTCGCTTCTGCGGATAAGTGTTTACTTTCTATCCTCCTATCATTAAATCTGCACAAATTTATCTCCGCAAAAATAAAAAAGTGCGCCTACCGAAGTAAACGCACAAAAAACGCAAACTCCGATAGTCGCCAAACTAACTTTATGTGAAATAGGTGTAACCAAACTTAACATAAAAGGAATTTGCATTTTTGTCAAATTCATTAACGTTAAGTTTGGGTATAAAAAGGCAGACTTATCCCGTAAAAAGATAAATTACACCCTTGTTTTCACATATTCAGTTAGTTTGGCATAATTATTATATCACTAAAATTCAAGATATTCAATGATATTAGAAAAAATTATTATAAAAGAAAAAGCACCCACTGAAATGTGAGCACTTATCAATTCATCATTTTACAATCGGGTGCGGGTGGTCCCGCCCACACATCTTCACTATTACTTCTTACTTATTACCAACCGACCAAAAATCCCGACAAAAAGTATGGAAGAGTGAAAAGCGAAAATCCCTCTTGCAAAACGCAAAAGGGATTTTTGGTCGGAGTAACGGGATTCGAACCCATGGCCTCTTGGTCCCGAACCAAGCGCGATACCAAACTTCGCCATACCCCGATAGTTGCGAGTGATATTATACATTAACTGTGTCAAAAAATCAACTGTTTTTAACTTTATTTTATAAAATTATTTATACTTTTAAATCTTCTTCGTTCCTTATTTGTAATTTTTATCCTGTACTATTTTTATAAAGAAATTTACAGGAGAAGTAAAACAATGAGAATAAAAAACAAGCAAAGAAAAAGTAAAATAAAAAGCATAGTGAGAATAATATCCGCAATGACGGCAATTGTGATTTTCTGCCTGGGGATTATTGTTTTAACTGACAGTTCGGATAAGGAAAACACATTTATAAACTTTATAAATAATGACGATAATAACTTGCAGTCTTACCCCAAAAAACTCGTTAAACTTTACGAAAGCAACAAGGAAGCAAGAGATTTTGTTCTTTCATATTTTGATAAGAAGGATAATAAATACGATATTGACCTGAGTGAACACCTTAACAAAGACGAAATGCCCTTATTTATGCAGTGGGATGAACGTTGGGGCTATAGTGAGTATGCAGGAAACTTAATGGGACTTTCAGGTTGCGGTCCTACTTGTCTTTCAATGGTAGCATTTCACCTTTCACAAAACGAAAAGTATACGCCTTTATATATGGCTGAATTTGCTGAGAAAAACGGATATTATGAAACAGGAAAAGGCACACTCTGGACTCTTTTTACCGAAGGTACAAGGAAACTCGGCTTCACCGTCAGCGAAGTGCCCTTGTGGGAATCGGTTATCATAGAGCATCTTGAAAACGGTACACCGATCATCTGCAACGTCGGAGAAGGAGTTTTTACGGAAAGCGGACACTATATCGTATTTACAAGATATGAAAACGGTTTGATTTATGTTAATGATCCTAACCGAAAATCCAACTCAAAAGGTTGGAAATTTGAAGAAATAAGTGACCAGATTAAAAATATGTGGGCAATAAGTATATAAAAAAAGAGGCAACCGCCTCTTTTTAATTTTTACATTTCATTCAGGCACTCTTCAAGCAAAGAGAGTCCCTTGTCAATTTCATCATAGGTTATTGTGAGAGGCGGAAGAAGTCTGACTTTTGCTTTAGCAGTTAAAAGCAACACACCTTTCTCTATGCCCTTCTTAACTACGTCGGCGCTTTTTAAACCGCTGTCCAAGCGAACGCCGAGCATCATACCCATACCGTCAACGCCTTCAACGTGAGGCATTTTGAGGATTTTTTCTTTAATATATTCCCCTTTTGCCTTGACTTCATTGAGAAAATCTTCATCCATCTTCGAAAGGATATATTCCGCACCTGCCGTTGCAACGGGATTGCCGCCAAAAGTTGTAGCGTGATCACCTGCTTTAAATACTTTTTCTGTTTTTTCGGAGAAAAGTATGCATCCGAGGGGAAGTCCGCCGCCGATACCCTTTGCAGTTGTGACAATATCAGGATTTATTCCGTAATTCTGATATGCAAAAAGAGCGCCTGTTCTGCCAACGCCTGTTTGTACTTCATCAATAATGAGAAGTATATCTTTTTCATTGCAGAGTTTTTCTGTTTCTTTTACAAAATCGGGATCAAGAGGCATAACACCGCCTTCGCCTTGTATCAGTTCCATCATAACGGCACATACAGAGCCGTCAAGAGCCTTTTTAAGCGAGTCAATGTTGTTTGCTTGTGTATATACGAACCCTTCTGTAAAGGGATAAAAATAGTTGTGAAACACATCCTGACCCGTAGCGGCAAGAGTTGTGACAGTTCTGCCATGAAATGAATTTACAAGGGTAACAATCTTGTTTCTACCTTCGCCGTACTTGTCAAAACTATACTTTCTCGCACATTTAATAGCACCTTCGTTGCTTTCCGCACCACTGTTAGAGAAGAAAACTTTCTTCATTCCCGTTTTTTCGCAAAGAAGTTTTGCGGCCATTGTGCAAGGCTTTGTGTAGTAAATATTTGAAATGTGCTGTAAGGTGCAAAGTTGATTTGTTACAGCCTTTATCCAGCCGTCGTCACAGAAGCCTAAAGAGTTGACACCGATACCGCTTGAAAAATCAATGTATTCTTTTCCGTCAAAGTCGGTACAGACGGCGCCTTTACCTTTTTCGATGGCAACGGGAAATCTGCCGTAAGTCTGTGCCACATAGTTTTCGTCATTACTTTTAATTAAATCAAAATTGCTCATATTTTATTCCTCGCCTGAAATAAGAGTACCGATACCTGCACTTGAAAACATTTCAATAATTATTGAGTGAGGTATTCTGCCATCAATCATAACGGCTTTTTTAACACCCGAGCGTATTGCTTTTTCGCAACTTTTAATTTTAGGAATCATACCGCCGTAAATTATACCGCTTTCAATAAGAGATTCAATCTCGTAGAGGTGAATTTCGGGTATGAGAGAATTTTTGTCGTTGACGTCACGCATAAGTCCCGGAATATCCGTAAGAGTGATTATGTTTTCCGCTTTCAGAGATGCTGCAATTTCCGCCGCCGCAGTGTCTGCATTGATGTTATACACCTGACCCTCACCGTCAACACCGACAGTGGCAATTACAGGTATATAATCTTCCTCAAGCGTCTTTTTAATGGCACTTGGATCTACGTCAATTATTTCACCCACAAATCCGTAATCAATGCCGTTTTCTTCAAGTTTTTTAACTTTAATCATACCGCCGTCAATACCGCACATACCGATAGCCTTACCGCCGCACACACCGATTAAAGAAACCAAATCCTTATTTGTTTTGCCTGAAAGTACCATTTGTACAACTTCAGCAGTATCTTTATCGGTATAACGAAGACCGTTTACAAACTTTGACTCAATGCCGAGTTTATTAAGCATACCGCTTATTTCGGGACCGCCGCCGTGTACGAGCACCACCTTGACACCAACCAGAGAAAGCAGAATAATATCGCTCATAACCGCCTTTTTCAGTTCGGGTTTTATCATGGCATTGCCACCGTATTTGACAACAACGGTTTTGCCGTAATATTTCTGTATATACGGAAGTGCTTCATTGAGCACCTCCGCACGCATTACCTCATTTATTTCCATATATAAACCTCTTATGTACGGTAATCACCGTTGATTTTAACGTAATCGTATGTAAGATCGCAACCCCAGGCAGTAGCAGAATATTCACCCTGCTTCATATCAATGCTGAGTTTAATTTCATCTTCAAGAAGAATTTCTTTTGCCTTTTCCTCGGAAAACTCAATACCGAAACCCTTTTCACAAACTTTGACTTCGCCTTTACAAGAAGAAAGTGCAACGTCAATACAATCAACTGCAAAATCGCCTTCCGTGTAACCGATTGCGCAAAGGATTCGTCCCCAATTGGCATCGGCTCCGAACATAGCAGTTTTAACGAGTGACGAGCAGATAACGGACTTTGCAATATTTTTTGCAAGTTTTTTATTCGGTGCATTCATAACAGTGCATTCGAGAAGTCTTTCGGCACCTTCACCGTCACCTGCAATTTTTCTTGAAAGTACGGTTGAAACCTCTTTAAGTGCATTTTTGAAAACTTCAAAATCTTCACCAAAATCAGCGATTTCCTTATTATCTGCCTTACCGTTTGCCATAATGCAGACCATATCATTTGTTGAAGTGTCACCGTCAACAGAAATCATATTAAAAGTATCTTTAACAACATCGCTTAAAGCATTCTGAAGCATAACACTTGAGATTTTGCAGTCAGTAGTAATAAAGCAAAGCATTGTTGCCATATTGGGATGTATCATACCCGAACCTTTGCAACAAGCACCAAGTGTTACTGTTTTACCGTCAAGAGTAAATTCAACTGCACACTCCTTGGCTTTTGTGTCCGTTGTCATAATAGCCTCAGCTGCATCGTGTCCGCCGTCAGCACTTACCAGTGCCGCAAGTTTATCGGCACTGTTTTCTATGGGAGTTACATCAAGACTCATACCGATAACACCGGTAGAGGCAACAATAACATCATCTTTGTTAACAGAAAGAGCCTTTGATGCGATTTCACACATAATCTCTGCTTTTTCTACGCCGTCGTGATTACAGGTATTGGCGTTACCGCTATTGACAATTACCGCCTGTGCATAGCCGTCGGAGATATTATTACGTGTGACGGTTATCGGTGCACCGTAAACTTTGTTCTGTGTGTATACCGCCGCCGCATTTGCACGGTTTTCACTGACAATCATTGCAAGATCTTTCTTCGTCTGATTTTTTCTGATTCCGCAGTGAAGACCCGAAGCCTTGAAGCCTTTTGCTGCAGTTACACCGCCTTTTATATATTTCATTTTGTTTACCTCCGTTAAATTACAATGCCGTATCTATTTCAAAACCCATTGCAATATTCATATTTTCAATTGCCGCCGAAGAAGCACCCTTGCCCAAATTGTCAAAAACCGCCGTAAGAGTTACTCTTTCATCATTGCCGCAAACATAAATTTGAAGATTGTTCGTTCCTTCAAGACCCATCGGTGAAAGAAAGTTATCTTCGGGAGCTTTATGTACGGAGATGAATCGACTGTCTTTGTAGAATTTCAAGAAGAACTCATAAAGTTCGTCAGCACTCATTTTTTTATTTAAAAGTTTTGTGTAAAGAGGTACGGAAACAGCCATTCCGCAATAATAATCACTGACTATCGGGTTAAATACAGGACTCGAATCAAGACCTGTTACTGCTTTCATTTCAGGCAAATGCTTATGGCTCTGTGAAAGACCGTACTGTCGGGGGCTGTCGTAATCTGAGGGTCTGTTTTCATTTTCATAGTCCCCTATCATTTTATTTCCGCCGCCGCTGTAACCCGTTATACTGTGAGCAGTTATGGGATAGTCCACGGGCATTATACCTTCGGCAACAAGAGGATATACAATTGAGATGAAGCCCGTTGCGTGACAACCCGGATTTGCAATTCTCTTTGAGTTTTTTATCTTTTCAAAATGCTTTTCAGACAGTTCGGGAAAACCGTATGCCCAACCTTCTGCCGTTCTATGAGCCGTACTTGCATCAATTATTACAGTATCGGGATTTGTAACAAGAGTCACCGCATCTTTTGCCGCCGCATCGGGAAGGCAAAGAAAAACAACATCGGCTTCATTCATAAGTCTTTGTCTTTCTGACACATCTTTTCTTTTATCAATATCTATTTCAGTAAGCACTACAAACGGGTGCTTTTCAAGTTTCTTTTTCAGTTGCAGACCCGTTGTGCCGGCCTGCCCGTCAATAAATACCTTAATCATAAAAACCTCATAAATTCCAATTTGCATAAAGCACAAATAAATATGCATAATCTTTTAAACATTATACAATAATTATTTATTTTGTCAATAGTTTTATGCATATTTATGTATAAAAACATAGGGTTATTTCGAGAAAACCCATTATAAAAAATCCTCCCAAAAAACGGGAGGATTTGTTGATTAAACTTTTAATTATTTAACCATTGATGCGATTTCTGCTGCGAAATCGTCAACTTTCTTTTCAATGCCTTCGCCTCTTGCGAAACGAGTGAAGCCTTTAAGAGCAACTGCACCACCGAGTTCTTTTGCGCTGTTAGCAACATACTTTGCAACATTTACATCGCCGTCTTTAACGAATGCCTGTTCTGTAAGACAAACGTCTTTGTAGAACTTTGCAATCTTACCTTCAACGATTTTACCAAGAACTGCATCGGGTTTTGAAGCCATTTTGGGATCTTCTTTCATCTGAGCTACAAGGAAGCCTTTTTCCTTTTCAACAACTTCAGCAGGAACTGAAGCGATGTCAAGGTACTGAGGATTCATAGCAGCAACCTGCATAGCAACGTCTTTACCCATAAGAACGAATTCGTTCTTTGAAGCAACAGCGTCGTCTGCATCAAATTCAACCATAACGCCAACGGAACCGCCTGCGTGAATGTAAGTTTCAACAACGCCTTCAACTCTTACGAAACGACGAACATTCATGTTTTCACGAATCTTGAGGAAGAGTTCCTGAACAGCTTCAGCAACTGTCATTGTGCCGCCGGAAATTGTGCATGCGTTAAGAGCATCCATATCTGCGGGGTTCTTTTCAGCAACTGTTTTAGCAACATCGTTTGCAAGTGCAACGAATTCAGGGTTCTTTGCAACGAAGTCTGTTTCACAGTTAACTTCAACAAGAACACCGATATTATTTTCTTTGTCGTTATATGCAACAACAACACCTTCAGCAGCAACACGGCTTGCTTTCTTTGCGGCAGAAGCAAGTCCTTTTTCTCTGAGGATGTCCATTGCCTTTTCCATATCGCCATCTGTTTCGGCGAGTGCTTTTTTGCAGTCCATCATACCAACGCCGGTCTTCTCACGGAGAGCCTGAACGTCTTTAGCTGTAAATGCCATATTAAATTCCTCCTGATATATGTTTTATTCAAAGAAACCCCGCATTAAAACGGGGTTATTCAATTATTAAATTATTCAGCAGTTTCTACTGCTTCTTCAGCAACGGGAGCGTTTGATTCGCCCTGTCTGCCTTCGATGATAGCGTCAGCCATAGCACCTGCGATAAGTCTTACAGCTCTGATAGCGTCGTCGTTACCGGGAATTACATAGTCAACTTCATCGGGATCACAGTTTGTGTCAACGATTGCAACGATGGGGATACCAAGCTTGTGAGCTTCAGCAACAGCAATTCTTTCTTTTCTGGGGTCAACGATGAAGAGTGCAGCGGGCTGCTTCTTCATTTCTGTGATACCGCCCATAAACTTTTCGAGCTTTTCAATTTCAAGGTTGAGCTTGATAACTTCCTTCTTGGGAAGAAGTGCAAATGTGCCGTCCTGCTCCATAGCCTTGAGCTGAGCAAGTCTCTTGATTCTCTTCTGGATTGTCTGGAAGTTTGTGAGCATACCGCCGAGCCAACGTGCGTTAACATAAGGCATACCGCAACGGATAGCTTCTTCACGGATTGAATCCATAGCCTGCTTCTTTGTGCCTACGAAAAGAACTTCACCGCCGTTTTCGGAAACTTCACGAATGAAAGAATAAGCTTCTTCAAGCTTCTTTACTGTCTTCTGAAGGTCGATGATGTAAATTCCGTTTCTTTCTGCGAAAATGTACTGATCCATTTTCGGGTTCCATCTTCTTGTCTGGTG
>CAYNIN010000073.1:0-9187 GCA_964397395.1 uncultured Faecalibacterium sp. | reverse complement strand
CCTTGTTTGCCTTAAAAGTTTGATTATATAGTAAAGTGCCGCTGCAACAAGTGCAATATCAAGAATATCATACCACTGAATAGTAGCAATAAGTTTAATTGCAACTTCAATGATGTTACTGAAAAACTCTTTCATATTTCCTCCAATATAACAACTTTGATACATTATCAACTATATTCAGTTTATTATATCATATATTTTTTTCTTTTGCAATTTTATTGAGGCAAAATACTAATTTTTTTATATCATTTTTTGTACTGAATACCCCCGGACTTACTCTTACAACTCCCCTTTCTGTTGTTGAGTAGGTACTGTGGCTGAGAAATGAGCACTGATAGCCTGCTCTGACTGCAATACCCATCTTATCAAGTTTTTGTGCAACATCTTCACTGTGGAGATTTTTAATGTTGAAAGCATATACAGAGCCTGACGGTGTGCTGAGCATATTATCGAAAGTCTGTGCACCTTTAATGCAGTTTATATCATCTCTCAAAATTCTTATAAGTGCACTTTCTTTTTCATGAATCGCTCTGACTCCGCCGAAATTTTTAATAAATTTAATGCCCGATGTAACACCTGCAATGCCCGGCAAATTAAGAGTGCCGCTTTCATATCTGTCGGGCAGAAAATCGGGTTGTTCACTCGTCAAAGAATAACTGCCTGTACCGCCGTAAGTCAAAGGTTCTGCCATTACTTTGCCCGAAAGAAGCATTGCACCCGTACCCATAGGGCCGAGAAGCCCTTTATGACAGGGCATACAAAGAATATCAATATTCATTTTTTTCATATCAATTTCAAAACAGCCTGCCGTTTGAGCGGCATCAACAATAAATATAAGACCTCTTTCACGGCAAATATTGCCGATTTTTTCAATGGGAAGCACTGTGCCGAAAACATTGGAGGAATGAGTGCAGATTATTGCTTTTGTTTTATTATTTATGTGCGACAAAAAGTTTTTCAACGTTTCGTTTTGATTTTGAGGGTCAACGTAGGCAACTTTATATTCGATTATACCTTTCTCTTTCAGAGCATGAACAGGTCTTAATACGGAGTTATGCTCAAGTGACGATATAATTACTTCGTCACCTTTTTTCAGCACACCGAGTATTGCCGTATTTAACGCCGAAGTGCAGTTGTTGGTAAAAATCACGCTTTCACTTTCACATGAAAACATTTTGGATAGTTCTTCTCTTGCAGAGTATACAATGTCACTTGCACGTAAGGAAAGCCTGTGACCCGCTCTGCCCGGATTTGCTCCGACGTATCTTTGCGCAAAAAGCATGGAATCCGTCACGCAAAGAGGTTTCGGAAAGGATGTGGCGGCATTGTCAAGATAAATCATAATCTTTCACGGTAGGTTTCTACCCCTAAAGTTGTGATATAATTTCTCGAAATTATATCATAGGCAGCATATATGTTTCCGTCGGTATAAAGTGCGAAATTGCATCCTTGCTTTCGGTCGGGGTTGGGATTTCTTTTTATTTGCGACTTTATGCCGTTTTTTGCAAGTAATGATTTTGCTTTTTGCGCCTGTGTCTGATTTTCAAATTTTATATATGTGTAGTTCATGTTATTCACTCCAGAACAAAAATATTATCCGCTATTTCATAATATTTTTTCAGGGCTTGCACTGTTACAAAATATTTCATACAGCATCTTGACCTTTTGTTGAAAAAATCATATACTTTTATCATCAAAACTTTCGGAGGAAGTATGAAAAGTAAACTTAATTTTAAAAACGGCAAGTTTAAAATAATGCAGATTGCAGATATTCAGGAAAACGTTCCCGTTAACCCTGACACAATAAAACTTATTTCAATGGCTCTGGACAAGGAGAAACCCGACTTGGTTGTACTTACAGGCGATCAGATTCAAGGTTACAGCCCTTGTTATGCTAAGGATGCACCGAACAAAGTACGTGAGTGCATTTATGCTTTCTGTGCACCTCTTAAAGAGAGAAATATTCCTTTCACAATGACTTTCGGTAATCACGATGATGATTGCAAGGTTGATAAGAAAACACAGGTTGAAATTTATAAAGAGTTTGATAATTTCGTTATGGGTGAAAGCAGATGCGATGAAGATTTAGGCTCACACATTCTTCAATTATACGGCAGTGAGAATGAGAAACCTGTTTTCAATCTTTATCTTATTGATTCCAACAAGAAAGATAATCTAAACTCTTATGCCGCAGTTAAACCCGAACAAATCGAATGGTTCAGGAATGAAAGAAACAGACTTAAAGAAGAATGCGGTGAATATCTCCCCTCTTTTGTTTTTCAGCATATTCCCGTACCCGAATATTACGATGTTTTAGTTAAGGCTCCGAAAAGAGAAAAGGGCTCCGTTGAGGCTTACGGAAGCAGAAAAAATACTTTCTGGAAACTTCCTGAAACTTCTCTTGCAAAAGGAGATTTTATGTACGAATCCCCTGCTGCACCCGAAAGAAATACGGGTGAATTCGAAGCAATTAAAGAAAAGGGTGATATTCTCGGTATTTTTGTCGGTCACGATCATAATAACAGTTTCGTGATAAAAAAAGACGGCATTGACCTTGGCTACACTCAAGGTACAGGTTTTAACACATACGGGCCGGGTGAACAAAGAGGCGTGCGAATCTTCGTTCTTGATGAAAAAGATTTGAGAAACTACGAAACCTATACAGTAATGATGAAGGATTTCGGTAAATATAAGCCAACTAAACCTTTAATGGAGTTTATTTACAGAGTGATGCCCTCGTCAATAAATGACGGTATAAGCCTTGCAAAGAGAACAATACCGAAAATTATTATTCCGGTGCTGCTTATCATATTGATTGCAAAACTTATATAAATACATAAACAAACGGTTGAGGTCAGATTTAAGACTTCAACCGTTATTATTTTATCTTATAAAATTCAGTTCGGCGTCAACAGACATAAATCTCGGATAAAGTGCATTTGAGTAAACAGTCTGCTGTCCGTCAGAAAGTAAGAGCCAGAAAACAAAATCAGAATATTCGGTATTGTAACGTGCCGCTACGTGACGGGCATCTTTTATAAACCAGGTGCAGTCGGGATACAAGCAAGTTGACGCATCAATCATTTTATCAGGAGAGAGGTATTCGGCATCGGCGGCGTTTATCTGCGCATCAGTGAGAGTTTTGCCAAATTTAGATGTAGTTGCAAAGTTTGATGTCAAAGAAGTTTCAAGCGTACCGTCACCCTGCTGATTGCTGTTGACGAAAAGAGGATTGATACCCGAGCCGTAGTTTGAAAGGAAGGAAATATTGATACCCGAATTGAAAGCGCCGTCAATAATTTCTTCAGTGCTCACAACAAAATCCCTTGTTCTTTCAAGTTTTTCGATAAACACGCTATATTCTTCTTCATAGCCACCGAAAACAAGTTCTGTTGCCTCGTCAAATCTATCATCGGGACAAAGCCCCCATAAGCCGAGAGCAGTGCCGATAGTGTTCCTCAGAACATCACCGTAAACAAGTTCCTCGTTTTCTGCAACAAAATCATTAAATAAATTTGTTGCAACATCAAAAATGCCAACCGTTTCAAGAACAGTTATAAGTATATCTGTAAATAAATTATCGGTTTTGCTCCTGAAATATTCAGCAAGGAACTCGCCGTCAAGGTGAATATTACCGCTTAAAGAATCACCTAAAGTATATGTACCGTTATGGGCAGACGAAACATACACAAGGTTATTGATTTTAGAATAACCCTTATAATACATATAAGCAGTTGTAACCATACCGCCCATACTGACGCATGCAATATTTACCTTGTCCTTACCTGAAGTTTCAAGAGCAGTATCAACAAGTGTGCTGAGTTCATCTGCAAGAACTTCAGGCGGCTTTCTCCAGTCATAAGTAAAGAAATAGGTGTTTCCCGCACCGACAGTTTCAATCGCAGTCTTGACCATAGCCTCCTCACCGCCATCAAGTCTTGAATCAAGAGTTGCAACATATTCGGGATAATCAGCCATTGAAGACGTAAAAGTTTCTGCATAAAGATTCTGCAGACTGTTACCGTCGTTATCCGTGGCGATATTAGCAAAAAAAGAATCAACGGTTTCGAGAGCGGAATCAACAAGAGCGTTATCCTTTTTTTCAATGAACTGCTTAATAATATAACTGCTGACAAAGGTAATTACATCATCAACGCCAAACTCCAAAGCAGGACTTCCGTCTTCGGTTACAAGACCGGCGAACTCAATACCCTCAACAATTATAACGGGATAACCGTCGTATGCGGTTACCTCACCGTCCGACGCACCGTAAGAAATAAAAGTGCAAGAGAAAACCATAAGAGCCACGAGTAAAATTGAAACAAATCTTTTCATAGTTATCACCTTTCAAAAAAATAATTCAAATTGCCCTGCACAAAGATTTATGTACAGGGCTTTTAAGTTATGATTTGTTGTGAGGCTTCTTAAATCTCTTTTTGAGTTTCTTATCCTTTCTCTTTTCCTTTGCAGTCATTTTGAATGTAAACTTTCTGTCACTGATTCTGTCATAAAGAGGAGTTGAAAGTTTTGAGTCTGCACCGTCTTTGCTGACTGCGGCGGCAAGAATAATAAGACCGCTATCCTTAGGAAGTACAATTGATGTTGCATCGCCAAGGTCAATTTCATACATAAAGAAGAAGAGTTGAGAAGCGGTGTTATCCTTATCGGCGGAATGAGTATGAGTGCACTCCCATGCCAATTTATCGGTTTTAATATCGGCAACCTCTGCAAGATTATAAAGATCCCATTTACCGATTCTTTCATTGATAGCCTGAACCTTCACAGGAACTTCCCTATCGCCGACAGTAAATGTATATTCTTTATCACCGTAAAGACTTGCACCAACAAAATAGAACTTTTTACCGCTTGCGTTTACAGTCTGTCCCGAACAGATAAGAGCATTATTTCCGTCACCCCAAATATCACCTGTTTCAAACTTCACACCGCAACATTCAATGGTCTTGGGGAAAATCTCACCGGGAAGAGAAACGTCAATTGTAGGAATTGCGGAAGATGCTCTGTTGTGGTTAAAGGTAACTACATCTGCATTATAAGGAAGTTCAACGGTTACAGTGTTACGCTTTGTACCAACCTTTGTATCGGCAAGTGTAAGAGCAAAAGTCTTGACTTCGTACGGGTCAATATTGAAAACAAGTTTTCCGTCAACAACATCAGCCGAACCGATTTCTTCTTCCATAGCATTCAATTCACGTGCACTTTCAATTCCTTTGCCAAGAGTAAACTCAACTTTTTCAACAACTTTGCACGATCCTTCGTTGAATCTTACAACAACTTCGTCCGAGCCTTCGGCTTTTTTAATGGCACGCACAATAACATCTTTCGAGTTGATTGAGCCAAAGGAATATTCATTGCCTAATGCGCCTTCGTGCTTATCTGTAACAAATGCAACAACAGGTTGATTGAAATAACGGGCGTTAAGTTGTGTGCCGTTTGTATGTTCACCGCCGTGTGAATAAATAGCATAGCCGTATCTGTTAAGACCGAATTCAAGCATACCTTGAACGCTGTCGTGACGGTAGTAATTCTTGGGTGAATGAAGAACGGTAAGTTTAAGAGTTGAATCATCCTTCATCATCCATGCATATTTGGAATCACTGAAAATTGACACACCGTGAGTCTTTGTTTTATCTGTAAGATCAACCCACTTCTGTGCAGGAACAACATAAAGTTTCTTGTTTGCCTTTTCTCTCTTAATCGCACCAAGTCCAAGGTCAAAAGTTGCAGTTTTATCGGAAACATTGAAGTAGAATCCGTTCTGAAGCGCTCTGCGGAACTCTCTCCATTCAACTTCGTTATATACGCTTACCCAAGGACAACCTGCAGCAAGAGAAACATAATATGTAAATGTTGACTTTGAAACTTTCTGCTCAACTTTAAGGGTTACTCTGACAGGGCCTGACTGTTCAACCGTGCATTTGCCTTTTCCTGCAAATTCCCAAGGATACTTTTTGAGTTCATCATAGGTAAGTTCCCATGCAACATATTCTTTCGTACCGTTATATTTATTAAGTTCAAAACGGATAGGCTTGCGAAGAAGTTCGGTATTTTCAAGTGTCTTGTCAATAATCGAAGAAATATCGCCGTCGGAATTAACGGTTACAATATACTTAAAGTTTTCGATGTGATCTTTTGTGATGCGAAGACCTGTATACATTGTGCAGGGCTCATTGCTGTATCTTACATCAAGAACTTTAAAACCCAATGCGGGAACATAGTCTGCAACGGAAATATTCATGCCCTTTGAATCAATAAAATTGACCTGTGAAGGTATTTCTCTTCCCGATTTATCAAATACTTTTACATATTTATAACCTGCACCGGGAACAGTGAAAGTCGTGTCACCCATTCTGCCGTGTTCAACGGGGTTATTTAAAACAACGGGAATACCCTCAACCCAGGAAGTGTCAAGGTTGTTAATAATTTCATTGGTTGCACCCTCATAAGCGTTTGAGAGTTGGTTTGCACTGAGAATATAGTCATTCCATGAGCGCTGATAAACACGCTCAACAGATGTGCCCGTAATATCGTCATGGAAAGTATGGGCAATAGTGCGTTTCCAGCCCTTGTCGATTTCGCTTCTGGGATATTCTGCACCGCAAATTGCTTCAGCGGCAACGGCACTTCTCTCTGCCATATCGGCAAGTTCTTCATTTTTACGGTTGTATCTCTTGCTGAAAGCTCTTGAAACATAGGAACCTACACCGTGGCAGGACATAAGAAGTTCATTGTTCCAAGTGGGAAGATTTCCGAAGTTTTCACTTTCAAGGTCATCGAAAAACTCTGTGGGTGAAGAAGAAAGAACCTTGATTTCCGATGTGTCATTAAGAGTAATTTCGTCGCAGACGGTTTTAACGGAAGTTTCCTTCGGAGCGCCGCCTATATCACCTACACCGTGATAACCCAAAGTCATAGGAAGGTCATAATCCTTAACGTTTTTATCAAGTTTGTTTGTAAGTGATTTGTTGGTACGGACATTCTTATATGTTGTACAGTAAGATTTTGAATCGAGTGAAGCAAGGCAGTATTTGCCGTTTACACCGTACCAGCGACCGATGTCAAAAGGAATACCGTAAGCACTGCCCCAGGAAAGTTTCTGAGTTGAGAAACCTTTAAGACCTGAATGCTCAATAATCGAAGGTAACGCCCAACCGAAGCCAAAGCAGTCGGGAAGAAAAATATCGTTTGACTTTTTACCGAACTTCTTTTCAAAGTATCTGTTACCGTAAAGTATATTTCTGAAAAGACTTTCGGGCGAAGGAATGTTAACATCGCCGTTTTCATAACCGCTGCCTGTAACGTTCCACCTACCCTGCTCAACGTACTTTCTGAGAAGTTCAAACTTATCAGGATAGTATTCTTCCATAAGTTCGTATCTGTAAGCACCTTCAAAGTTGAAACGGTAGTTAGGATACTGTTCAAAGTATTTGAAGTTTTCGTCAAGAGTATTGGGAATACAAGTATCAATTACATACTCAAAATCCCAATTCCAGACAGTATCAAGGTGGGCTGTTGCGATAGTATAAATTCTTTTTTCCTTATTCATAATGCACCTCATTGATGAGTTTAATTTTTCTTTCCTGTGAAGAACAAATATACATTTGCTCCTATGTATATAACTGTTGCCACGGTACTTAAAATTCCGAGTCCGTACCATACTGTTGAAGTAACAGGTGCAACAAAGCCGAGTGAACTGCAATAAATTGCAAAAGCAAAATTGATAACCGCCGTGATAAGAAGCGTTGCCGCAGAAATACCGAAAATAATTTTCTGCACAACAGAATTACTCACAATCGCCTTATCAATGAAACTGCCTGCAATATATACGCCCAGAGCAATAACACCTAAGACTCCGCCTGCAAAAAGTACGTATACCGCATCCATACCCGAATGTTCTATACCGTTAGCAAGGTCTGAAACGGGAATATACCAATAAATCACATCGGCGACAATTGAAAGCAACATACCGATCGAAGTTAATGCATAGTAAATTGCTCCGCAATTTTTCTTAATATTCTGATTTGCCACTATCATTCCTCCTTTACCGTTTCTTCATATTCAATTCCACTTTATTCTAACACAAGTTTTATGCATTTTCAATAATATACACACAATTTACAGTATATAAATATTAAAATTATTTAAACTTACACAAATTATGGCGGGTAATTTTACTGACCCGCCATAATAATTATTCAACAACTATTTTATTAAAGACTTTCTTACCTTTTTTAACGATTACGTGACCTTTTTCAAAAGCAGAAACTTCAATGACATCGGCAAAAGATTTTGCCTTTTCGTCATCTACGGTTACACCGCCCTGCTCAATAAGACGTCTGCCCTCGCCTCTTGACTTGATGATACCTGCTTTAATGAGCACATCAATAAGAGAAATTGCACCGTCAGTGAAGTCATCTTTTGTAAGCACTGTTGTGGGCATATTATCCGTATTTGCTCCGCCGCCGAAAAGTGCTTTTGCTGCTTCGTCGGCTTTCTTTGCTTCTTCTTCGCCGTGAACAAGCTTCGTAAGTTCAAAAGCAAGAATTTCTTTTGCAGTGTTGAGTTGGCTACCTTCCCAGGAATCCATCTTTTCAATTTCTTCAATAGGCAGGAATGTGAGCATTCTGATGCATTTAAGAACGTCAGCATCAGCAACATTTCTCCAATACTGATAGAACTCGTAAGGACTTGTTTTGTTAGGATCAAGCCAAACTGCGTTACCTGCTGTTTTACCCATTTTCTTACCCTGTGAGTCGGTAAGAAGTGTGATTGTCATAGCATCGGCATCTTTACCGAGTTTTCTTCTGATAAGTTCAGTACCGCCGAGCATATTACTCCACTGGTCATCGCCGCCGAATTGCAGATTACAATCGTAATTTTTGAAAAGATAGTAGAAGTCATAACTCTGCATTATCATATAGTTGAACTCAAGGAAGGAAAGACCCTTTTCCATTCTCTGCTTGTAGCACTCGGCACGAAGCATATTGTTAACCGAGAAGCAGGCGCCTACCTCTCTGAGCATTTCAACATAGTTAAGGTTTAAGAGCCACTCGGCGTTGTTGACCATTGTAGCCTTGCCCTCGCCGAACTCAATAAAGCGCTCCATCTGACGCTTAAAGCATTCTGCATTGTGGTCAATATCTTCTTTGGTGAGCATTTTTCTCATATC
>CAYNIN010000072.1:0-9217 GCA_964397395.1 uncultured Faecalibacterium sp. | reverse complement strand
TGCACTTGTTGCAGCGGCACTTTACTATATAATCAAACTTTTAAGGCAAACAAGGGCTTTTCAGCTTATTAAAGGCATTGCTTTTCTCGGCATAGTTTATTTTATCGTGTCAACCTTTAATATGTCTGCCAGCAGTTACTTTCTTAGCAGAATTTTCAGCGACATCGTTATTGTAATTATCCTTCTCTTTCAACCTGAAATCCGCCATACAATTGAAAGTTTCGGCAGAGGTGATTTCAAAAGGTTTTCGCTTTTCACTTCAAGAGGTTCAAATCTTTACGAAGAAGAAGTCAAAAGTATCGTTGCAAACGTTGCAAAAGCATGTTCTAATATGAGCGATGAGAAGGTTGGGGCTCTCATAGTTTTTGAGGGTAAGAGTCTTCTCGGTGAATACATTGAAACCGGCAGTGAAGTTGATTCCAAGATATCATCAATTATTCTGGAAAATATTTTCTTCCCTAAATCACCCCTTCACGACGGAGCTGTAATCGTCAGAGATAACAGAGTTTGCGCTGCAGGTTGTATCCTTCCTCTCACTCAGTCGGAAATCAGTGCTGAACTCGGCACAAGACACAGAGCTGCTCTCGGCATGAGTGAACATAGTGATGCTTTGACAATAGTTGTTTCCGAGGAAACCGGTTCAATATCCGTTGCCGTCAACGGCTCACTTGAACGCAATATAACAAACGGTGAACTTATTGAAATATTAACAGATTTTCTTACATTGGACGATTCCGAAAATGTTAAGTTATTCAGAAATCTCCGGAGGAAAAAATAATGAGCAAAAATAAGAAAAGTTTTCTTGAAAATCTTTTTTACAACAATAAATTTCTGATGGTTTTCTGCGTGCTTGTGGCTGTTATTGCGTGGGCAACCGTTGAAATAAATTACAGTGCCGATACAGTCAGAACCGTTAATGACGTAAAAATCAGTTTTTCAAGTCTTAACACCGATAATTCTGACTTCAAAGTTTTCGTTGATGAAAGTGAGATTTACGCCCAGGTTGAAGTTACGGGTAAGGCTTACAATATCAATTCGGGTTCACTTTCAAAAGACGATATTATTGTTGAAGCAACGGGTTCTTACAGCGATTCCGCAGGTTACAGAGTTCTCAATCTTTCCGCTAAAATTGCTGATACGGCAGGTGTCGGTAACGTTACGATAACAAATATCACACCTTCGTCAATAACGGTATACTATGACAAAGAAGCAACGGGCACCTTCGATGTGGAAGCCGTGCTCACTAACGACCTTGACTCTCTTGTTGATGATGACTATTCCGTCGGTCAACCTGTGCCTTCGGCAAGCACCGTTAAAGTTAAAGGTCCCGCAACTATAATTAACAAACTTTCGAAGGTTTATTTTAAGGCTTCGGTTATTGAAAGCGATTTACCTTTAAGCGCTTCTAAAGTTGTTTCTGCCGAAATAGGATATGAAGTTGAAAAGCAGGCTTATGAGAAGTATCTTGTCTGCGAAGACATTAACGATGAGTCAAAGCCTGCAACTGTGACCGTTCCCATTTATGTTTCTGAAATTGTTCCGACTTCTCTCAAATATATAAATCAGCCCTCATATTACGCCGATAATCCTTTACCTGTCAGCATAAGTCCTTCAAAGGTGAAGATTTTCTACAGTTCTGACGAAAATGCCAACTATGAATTTTTAAATGTCGCCACAGTTGATTTCAGAGAACTCGACAACAAGGTAAACAAATTCACTTTCGAAGTCGATGATTCGCTGCCGATTTCTTCAAACGAAGCAATCGAAAAATTCGAGGCGGTTATTGATTTGAGCAGTATGTCGAAAAAACAGTTTGCCGTTAATAAAAACAAGATTGTTCTTTCAAATCAGACAGAGGGCTACACTTATACCGTTGACATTAAGAAAAGCGGTCTTGATTCTGTCACTGTTATCGGTCCGAAAGAAAGCATAGAAAAACTTACCGCCGAAGACATACAGATAGAAGTCAACGTTTCTTCTCTTTCCGTTGTCAGCAGAACTCTGCAAACTGTTGATATAAGCAATATTTCCATTGTAAACAGCGAGGTAAATGACTGCTGGATTTACGGAAGTTATAAGGCTGTTATTGATGTCAATGCGATTGAATCGGAAAACAGTTAAAGCAGTAATATTTCGGGTGGCTTTCACAAATAGTCACCCGAACTTTTTTTGTCTTTACCCTTGTATGAAAGTTCTCTTTGTGATATAATATTTTTATTGTCATTGCCAAACATAAAGATTTAGGTAAGGACGGAGAACATTATGTCATATCTCTGGTTACGATTTAGCCCCGAGGGATATGATACAGTATTTTAAAATGAAATTTAATCAGTTTTGATGGAGGATTAAAACAATGATTGATTACATAAAAATGATAATTCTTGCAGTAGTTTCTGCTATAACCGCACCCTTGCCAACTTCTTCTGCGGCGCATTTTTCGTTTTTGAGCGATATTCTCAATTTTGGTGAAGACGGTGAAACTTTAAGTTTCTATTACGCAGTTTTTTCACTTGTTTTTGCCATTGTAATTTTTGTTTGTCTTAAAAAAATATATGCAAACACAGTCAAGGCTTTTTTCAGCAAAAAAACCGAACTTTCAGTTAATTACAGAAAAATAGGCAAAAACATAATTTTAACCCTTCTTTTAACTCTCATTCTGTTTGTACCCGTTAGTAAGGAAAGACTTCTTATTGATTATTTCTCTCTTTTCCTTACCGAAAGCGGACTTCTTCTTACAGGTATTGCAAGTTGCGTAAGTGCCCTTATTCTTACGGTTTCCATTTGGTACACAAGGCAGAACTATGCAAAAACAAAGAGAACGCCACGAACAAGAGATATATTAAGAATGTCATTTTATCAACTCGTTTCTTATGTTGTTCCCGGACTTTCTCACGTTTCACTGGGCGCAAGTAATCTTCTCATCTGCGACATTGACTCTAAAGTTCTTGTCAGAGAAATTTATGTTTATCTTGCACCTCAGATGTTTGTCGTAAGCGTTGTTCGAATTGTTAAATACGTTCTCAGCGGTGCAATCCTTAATCCCGTTATTATTGCAATCGGGGCAGTATGCTTCGGCGTGGTATGTTTCGGCATCGTCAAGTTGGTAAGTAAAGTCAATATCAGAAGACTGTTTGTGTTCTTCAGCATTTATTCGGCAGTTCTCGGTGTTGCAGGTGCAATCTTATCATTTATTATCTGATTTACGGAGAATTGATTTATGGCTAATACTAAAGCAAAAAAGAAAACTACAAAGAAGAAGACTTCTTCAAGCAAAACAAAGTATGTCGGAAAAAGCAAAAATTATAACCGCAGTTTTTACGAAAGAAACAAAGCGGCAATTATGTTTCTTTGCTTTCTTATCGGCGTAGTGCTTCTCTGTTTTGCTCTTATCAGAGGTTATAACTATTGGGAAAAGGCGAGGGGAGTTCTGTTTTCCTTTTTCGGCATAGGTTACTATGTTTTAATCGCAGAACTTTTCTATCTCGGATATAAAATTTTAAAAGATTCACTTAACAGATCCTTTGCCGTAACAATCATTTGCGGTATTTTATCAGTTGCGGCATTTTCTTCCGTTTTTCATCTCATCGGTTTTTCAATAAACGAAGGCGGTTTTGATGAGTGGAAAAATCAATTTATAGAATCCGTTACAAATTCCTGGAACTGTAAAGGCGATCTGTTCTGTATGCGCAGCGGTGTTCTCGGTTCGTTTTTTGGCGGTGCCGCACTTCATACCTGCGGTAAAGCCGGCGGCTTGGTTGTTATCATCGCAATGTTTCTTGTAAGCTTTTTCTTCTTCCTTAATATCGACAATGAAGTCTTCAGAGAAAAACTTACCGTTCTTACTGAAAAAATGAAAGAAAAGTTTGCTCTTATGAAAGAGTCAGGTGTTGAAAAGAAAGCGGACAAGGCTCAGAAGAGAGCCGAAAGAAAAGAGCAGAAAGAACTCGAAAGAGCAGCGCGAGCCCGGGAAGAAAAAGAAAACGACAGCAATATTGTTGTTCCCGCTTCAAACATACCCGAAAGTTTTGACTTCAATGAAACTGAAATTGAGTATGATCAATCGGCAGGTGTCGATTCTGCCCCTTCAGATGAAGTGAAGTTTGTATCTTTTAAAGATGCTCCTTTCACCATTCCCGACAGCGAAAAGGCAATCAAACCTTTGCCGAGAAAGAGAACATCTTCCTTCAAAGTTGATATTATTTCCGAGTCAAACCCCGATACTTTCGGCAAAAATCAGACAGTCAAGAGAGTTAACAGAGATGCCTCACCGAAGCAGACTCCGCTTTCGGAAAAAGTTGAAACGCCCGTTAAGGATAAAGGCGACGATCTTTCTAACGATGCACAGGAAATCGTTAAAGATGCGGCAAAAACCGCAAATGCAAGACTAAAAAAGAACATTGATGAAGTAAGTTCTTATGTCGATGAAAAGAAAAAAGCCGAATATCAACTTCCGCCCATCGAGTGTCTTAATGAGCCTAAATTTTTAGCAGGTGAAGACTTTGCGTCGGAAATGCGTGTAACTGCAAAGAAACTCGTTGATATTCTCCGCTCTTTCGGCGTTGAAACAACGCTTATCGGTGTTTCCCGAGGCCCTTCGGTTACAAGATATGAACTTTCTCCTGCTCCCGGTGTTAAAATCAGCAAAATCACAAACCTTGCCGATGATATAGCACTTGGACTTGCCTCGTCAGGCGTAAGAATTGAAGCACCTATTCCGAACAAATCTGCCGTCGGCATTGAGGTGCCCAATAAATCTCGTGCAACGGTTACATTAAGAGAAATAATTTCTTCAAACGAGTATAAGAAAAATAAAGGCAAACTTCTTACCGTTGCCTTAGGTAAAGATATTACAGGTAACATCAGTTGCGCCGACCTTTCAAAGATGCCTCATCTTCTTATAGCAGGTACAACGGGTTCAGGTAAATCCGTCTGCCTTAACGGTATGATTGCAAGTATCCTTTATAACGCAACGCCTTCTGAAGTTAAACTTCTTATGATTGACCCGAAGCAAGTTGAATTTACCGTATATAACGGTATTCCTCATCTTCTCGTACCCGTTATAAGTGATGCAAGAAAAGCGGCAGGCTCACTTGCTTGGGCGGTCAGTGAAATGGATAGCCGTTACAAAACTTTTGCCCAGTGCGGTGTGCGTGATATCGGCTCCTTCAACAAATATATTGAAAATCACCCCGAACTTTCTTATATGCCTCAGATCGTTATTTTCATTGACGAACTTAATGATCTTATGATGGTATCACCCAAAGAAGTTGAAGACTCAATCTGCCGCCTTGCACAGAAAGCAAGAGCAGCAGGTATGCACCTTGTAGTTGCAACACAGCGCCCGTCCGTTGACGTTATTACGGGTATCATCAAGGCTAACATTCCCTCACGACTTTCTCTTGCCGTTTCTTCGCAGGTTGACTCAAGAACGGTGCTTGATGCCGTCGGTGCAGAAAAACTCCTCGGTAACGGCGATATGCTCTTTAATCCCGTCGGCGTTTCAAAACCCGTTCGTATTCAAGGCGCATATCTTTCCGATGCAGAAATTGAAAGAATTGTTACTTTCATTAAAAATCAGGAAAACGCAGAATATGACAGCGAAATTATGGACGAGATTGAACGTAACGCCATTGCTGACAAAAAGAAGGGCTCGTCTTCCTCTGCTTCAGCGGGCACAGATGAATCCGACGGACAGTATGACGATATGCTTGAACAGGCTGTTGATGTTATTACTGAACTCAATTCTGCTTCTACAACGGTGCTTCAGAGAAAACTCCGTGTAGGTTATGCGAGAGCCGCAAGAATTATGGACGAACTTGAACAACTCGGTTATATTAGTGCGGCTGAAGGCAACAACAAACCCAGAAGAGTTCTCGTTACAAGAAGTCAGTTCCTTGAGATGAGGGCAGGGGGAGAAACTTACAGTGACGATGACGATTATGATATCCTTTCTGATTAAAGGTGAATTATGAAAGACTTTTTACCTATAAACAAAAACGATGCTGAAAAAAGAGGTTGGAATGAAGTAGATTTTGTCTATGTTATTGGCGATGCTTATGTTGACCATCCTTCTTTCGGTCCTGCCATTATTTCAAGAGTGCTTGAAAATAACGGCTTTACCGTCGGCATAATTTCTCAACCTGATTGGCACAGTGCAGAGGACTTCCGTGAATTCGGGCGTCCTCGCCTTGCGTTTCTGGTTTCTTCAGGCAATATTGATTCAATGGTTGCTCACTATACCGCCGCCAAGAAAAAGCGCAGTGAGGATGCTTATACTCCCGGCGGCAAATCAGGTGCAAGACCTGACAGAGCCGTTATCGTATACTGTAACCGAATACGTGAAGCCTACGGCAACGTACCTATCATAATCGGCGGACTTGAAGCATCGCTCCGACGTTTTGCACATTACGACTATTGGGATAATAAGATCCGCCGTTCAATAATTTTTGATTCGCAGGCAGATTTAATTTCTTACGGAATGGGCGAAAAGCAAACTGTTGAGATTGCCGAAAGACTCCGTAACGGTGAAGATATTTCTACCATTACCGATGTCAGAGGCACATGCTATGTCTGTGACGTTAAGGACACACCGCTTTTGGGCGCAGAGTGTCCTTCCTTTGAAAATGTCTGTGAGAGCAAAAAAGAATATGCCGTTTCCTGCCGAATACAGCAGGACGAGCAGGATCACATAAGAGGCAAACTTATCAAACAGCGCCACGGAAATAAAATGCTTGTTCAAAATCCTCCGATGCCGCCTTTAACCGCATCGGAACTTGATGAAGTCTATTCTTTGCCTTATATGCGTACATATCATCCGTCTTATGAAAAAGATGGCGGCGTACCGGGTATTGAAGAAGTGCGTTTTTCCATAACTCACAACAGAGGTTGTTTCGGCGGTTGCAATTTTTGTTCAATTGCTTTTCACCAGGGCAGATATGTTACTGCAAGAAGCAAAGAATCTGTTTTAAAAGAAGGGGAACTTCTGACAAAGTTACCCGACTTCAAAGGGTATATTCACGATGTGGGCGGCCCGACGGCAAACTTTCGTCAGACTTCATGTGAAAAGCAGAAAACGGCAGGTCTTTGTAAGGGCAAGAAGTGTCTTGCTCCGAAAATCTGTCCGGCATTAAAGGTGGATCACAGTGAATATGTTGATATGCTCAGGGATATGAGAAAGATTAAAGGAGTTAAAAAAGTATTTATCCGTTCAGGTATACGCTACGACTATATGCTTGCGGATAAAGACGAAACTTTCTTTAAAGAACTTATAAAATATCACGTAAGCGGTCAACTTAAAGTTGCACCCGAACACTGTTCTGCCTGCGTTCTTGAAAAGATGGGTAAACCGAATATAGATGCCTATGTAAACTTTTCAAAGAGGTATTTTGAACTTACCAAAAGCGTAGGTAAAGAGCAGTATCTCGTGCCTTATCTTATGTCATCTCATCCCGGGTCAAAACTCGAAGATGCGGTTGAACTTGCGTGTTTTCTTAAAAAGCGCAAAATAAGACCCGAACAGGTGCAGGACTTCTATCCTACACCCGGCACAATTTCCACCTGTATGTTCTATACGGAACTTGACCCTTATACTATGGAAAAAATTTATGTTGCAAAAACGCCCGAAGATAAAGCAATGCAAAGGGCTCTTTTGCAATATTATAATCCTAAAAACAAGGATATTGTGCTCAAAGCCCTTAAGAAACTCGGCAGATATGATTTAATAGGTTCGGGTGAAAAATGCCTTGTAAATTCAAATATTCATAATGTCGGAAACGGCAAAATGACCCCTCGCAAAAATTCGAGTAAAACTGATAATAACAGGTACGGTAAAAATTATGGCAAGAAGAAAAAGTAAAAATAAGACACTTCCCGCTCTCGTTATCGTTATTCTGCTCATACTGACCGCTGTTTTCGGCATTGAGGAAAATCCGGGTAAAATCACTAACCCTTATCTTTCTTCGAAAAGTGCCTATGTGCATTTCATTGATGTCGGTCAAGGGTCAAGCACTCTTATTCAGTACGGCTCAAAAGGTGTGCTTATTGATAGCGGAGAGTCGGATTACAGCGACAAGGTCATAAGATACATCAATTCCTGCGGTGTTGATACGCTCGAATATGTTATTGCATCTCACCCGCACTCAGACCATATCGGCGGTATGACGGATATTTTTGAGGAGTTTACCGTCAGCGAAGTAATTATGCCTGAACTGTCGGAGATAAACATTCCGACAACAAAAATCTACGAGAATTTTCTTACCTATATTGATGAGAATAATATTGATGTATCGTTCTGTGAATTTGGTGACACCTATAACTTTGAGGGATTTACCCTTGAAATTTTCGGACCTACAAAGCAGGTGAAAGACCTTAACGATATGTCAGTTATCTGTAAAGCGGAAATCAACGGAACGAGTTTTCTGTTTTCAGGTGATGCCGAAAAACAGGAAATGGGTCTTGTTTCGGCGTATTATCCGAATATATCAAGCGATGTTATGCTCGTCAGCCATCACGGCAGTAACACGGCACTCCATGAAGAATTTCTTTCCCTTGTCAGTGCGGATACGGCAGTTATTTCCTGCGGAGCCGAAAACTCCTACGGTCATCCTCATAAAGAAGTTATTACCTATCTCAATGAAAAGAATATAACTTATTATAATACCGCCGTAGACGGTACAGTTGTATTTGAATGTACCGCAGATGGCTATACAAAGGTTGGCTGATATGGAAAGATATATTGTTGAAAGAATTACGCAGGGGACGGTGCTTCTTGAAAAAGAAGATTTATCTCATATTGAAGTTAAGCTGACGGAGTTTAATTTTGAAATTTTTGAAGGGGATATACTTCTTTTTGACGGCAAAGGATATTCCAAAGATGAAAACTCGCAAAGAATGAGAAAAGAAAAACTTCTCACCTTGCAGGAAAAACTTTCAAAAAGAAATAAAAAATAAGGATTTTTTTCAAATAAAACCTTGCATTTTGAAAATCAATGTGTTATAATCGGCAAGATAACGCACGCAAGGGGATTGGTATGCCCGTTTCGCCCGGGAATCCGGGTGTTGCATACTTTTGAACCTGCGGTGGTTAAAAACAATTTAAGGAGGACATTACAAATGTCAGTAGTATCAATGAAACAGCTTCTTGAAGCAGGCGTTCACTTCGGACACCAGACAAGAAGATGGAACCCGAAAATGGATCAGTACATTTTCGCAGAAAGAA
>CAYNIN010000071.1:0-9480 GCA_964397395.1 uncultured Faecalibacterium sp. | reverse complement strand
TTAAGCATCAAGTGCTTCTGCTGCTTCTCTCTTTGCTCTTACGTGAGCGTAGATAGGTTCGAGTTTTTCTTTTGTGAGAGGATAACCGAATCTCATAAGAAGCCATACGCCCGTATAAACAACGGCGGGAATTACCGTGCAGATAAGCATAATCTTTTTACTTGTGCCGTTTTCCGTGATAAAGCCGTTACCTGCGGTTTCGCTGTCGTACTTTGCCCACTGAAGAAGGAAAAGACCTGCACCGTCGGCAATTGTCTGACCGAGTTTACGGGAGAAGGTGTATACGGCATAAACTGCACTTTCGTTTCTGATGCCCGTCTTATATTCCTGATAATCGATAACGTCCATTACAACTGCCCAGCAGGTAAGAGAAACGAAGGTATAACCGAAGCCGATAAGAAGAAGTGCGAGCATAAACAGCCATGCAGGGAAGATACCGCCCCGGTCACCGTTAATCGCATCAATTACACTCTGGTTGTTTGCGGCAAATGCGAGAAGTACGGCGGCAATGGCGGAAATGATTGAGAATTTACCGCAAAGTTCTTTCTTGCCGTATTTTGCCGAAAGTTTGGGAGTAAAGAGCACAAGGCATACCATGGGAAGATAGTTGCAGATTGTGCCGAGAACACCCAGAGAAGTGTTTGTGAAGTAGTTTTTATAAAGGTATGTATTAAAGGAGTTGAACTGAAGCTGACCGCTTATGAGAACACCTGCAAGGGCAACCGTTACGAAGGGACGGGATTTAAGAAGTCCGATATAAGTCTTTTTAAGGTCAACGTTAGGCTCTGCTTCAGAGGGAACTCTTTCTTTTGTTGTCTTGAAGCCTACAAGATAGAAGATGATGGAAAGTACGCCCATAAGCACACCGAAAATGCACATCTTTGTGCCGTCGGCAACTTCAATGGCTTTACCTGTTGTGGCGTCTATCTGGTCTGTAACTTTGTAAATAACAAAGGGTGCGATAAGGGAAACAACGGCACCGCCCACACCCGAACCGATTGAGCGGAAAGTTGAAAGCAGATTTCTGCCGTTGGGGTCGTCGGTGATAACTGAAGCAAGGGAGCCGAAGGGAATGTTCATACCCGTATACATCATTCCGTAGAATATGTAGGTCACATAACAGATTGCAAGAAGAATACCCTCGCTCTGTGTCATATTGTTATAGGGCATAAAGCAAAGCATCGTTGCAAGACCGAGAGGAATTGCTACCCATTTGAGATAGGGTCGGAACTTACCGTCCTTCGTTGGCGGCTTCTTTGCTACCATTGCGCCCCAGATGGGGTCGTTTATACAGTCCCACAGACGTGAAATAATAAACATAATACCTGCTTTTGCAGGGGAAATTTTGAGTACGTCTGTCATAAAGAGTTTCAGATAACTCGATATGTAAGTAAGGTTAAACATATTACCTGCTTCGGCAACGGTGTAACCTGCCGCTTCCTTGATGCCTATGGCATTAGGATGGGTATTGACTTCTTTTTCTTTCTTCTCTTTTTCTTTAGCCATGAGAAATTTCTCCTTTCAGGATTATCCGAAGATACCTTCTTTAATTGTAATTTCACCAACGGTGAAACCGAGGTTTTCAATTGCATCAATAATGAGTTTGTCGTCAACATCTTTTTTCATTGTGGCAACTGCCACGTTTTTTTCGTGGTCTGCCTTGACTTTTGAGATGCCTTCGATTTCGCAAAGTGCTTTTTCGAGTGCCTTTGAGCAGTTACCGCAGTGCATACCCGTCACTTCAATTATTTTTTTCATTTACTTTCTCCTTTCAGAAAAAATTAAGCTTTACTGCAATATATAGAATAACTCATAAAAAGATAAAATGCAAGATTTTTTGAAAATCTTCTTCGAATTTATCTTCTCTTTCCTATAAATCTGTTCACACCGAAAGATACAAGCACACCTCCTGCCGTATCAATAAGTCGGTGCAGAGCATAAACAAAAGCAGGTTCGTCCCTGACGGAAAAAATAACAATCAGAAATATCATTCCGCCGATTGCAGAAACGTTTCCCCTGCCCAGAAGATTGCAAATATAAATAAGACCAACAATAAAAACAAAAACCGAAAGGTAGTAAAAAACTTCACTTCCGAAACAATCCGTCAGCCACAAATGAAAAACGGCAAAAGCACCGCCGATAAAAGTGCCGACTATCCTTGCAAGACCCGTTTCCACCGTTTCCCCTACCGTTGTGCCCATTGAAACTACGGCGGCAATACACGAATAAAGGGGTGTTGAACGTACAAAAACAAAATTATAGAAAGGCTCAATTATCCCCATATCAGTATTTTCCCCGATAAAAGCAAAAAATCTCGTGAGGATTACACAGATAATAACGGAAATGGCAGTTTTAATATTGCGCATACCGATTGTAGTTTTTCTCTTTACCATCAAAATCACCCTTTTTAGTTTTGGAATAACTTTGTCAAATATTCCGCCGTAAAGAATATAATAAAAATGAGGTGATTTATAATGAACTGCTGTGTGACAGACCTTCGTAACAAAGAGGTTATCAATGCAAATAACGGTTGCAGACTCGGTTATGTGAACGATGTTGAAATCTGCGCCGAAAACGGACAACTGACGGCAATTATAATATGGGGGAAAGGCAAGTGTATGGGACTTCTCGGCAGAAATGACGATATAAGAATCTGCTGGAACGACATCAAAGTTATCGGTGACGACACAATTCTCGTTTGCTGTGACGTTTGTACCACCTGTCAGTGTTCAAGGGAAAAGAAAAATCCCCTTGATTTCCTTTTTAAATGAACATTAAACCTTGACGGTGGCAAAATAAAAATATATAATAAAAAAACAGAATATAATATAAGGGGAAATACTATGAAGAATAAGGAAATACTTGACAAACTTACTCTTGAAGAAAAAGTGAGTCTTTGTTCGGGTGAAGACTTCTGGCATCTGAGAGGCATCGACAGAGTTTCTCTGCCCTCGGTTATGGTAACGGACGGCCCTCACGGACTGAGAAAAAAAGACCCTTCGGCAGAAAACGGCAAACTCTTATCCTCTGTTCCTGCCACCTGTTTTCCCACAGCCGCAACGACTGCTTGTTCATGGAATCCCGAACTCCTTTATAAAATGGGTCAGGCTCTGGGCGAAGAATGTCTTGAAGAAAAAGTCAGTGTGCTTTTAGGCCCCGGTGTTAATATGAAACGTTCTCCCCTTTGCGGAAGAAACTTCGAATATTTTTCCGAAGATCCTCTGCTTGCAGGCGAACTTGCCGCCGCTTTCATCGGTGGTGTGCAGAGCAAGGACGTGGGCACTTCTCTTAAACATTTTGCCGTCAACAGTCAGGAAAAACGCAGAATGACAATAAGCGAAGTTGTTGACGAAAGAGCACTGAGAGAAATTTATCTTACGGCTTTTGAAATTGCCGTTAAAAAATCTCAACCCCGCACCATTATGAACGCATATAACCGTGTGAACGGTGTCAAATGTGCCGACAGTGAATATCTCCAGAATAAAATTCTCCGTGAAGAATGGGGCTTTGAAGGCATCGTGGTTTCCGACTGGGGTGCAGTAAACAACAGAGTAGAGGGCATCAAAAACGGTAACGACCTTGAAATGCCCACCTCAAAGGGATATAACGATAAGAAAATCTGCGATGCGGTCAGAAAAGGGGAACTTGAAGAAAAGTATGTGGACATTGCCGCCGACAGAATGATAAGCCTTATTGAAAAATCAAAAAATGCACTCTGCGACTACACCTATGACAAAGAGGCTCACCACCGTTTAGCTTCCGAAATCTGTCAGGAAAGCATCGTGCTTCTTAAAAATGAAGATAATATTCTTCCTCTTGCAAAGGAGAAAAAGATTGCCGTTATCGGCGAAATGGCAAGAGCACCCAGATATCAGGGCGCAGGCTCCTCTCTTATAAATCCCACAAAAATCACCGACGCCTTTGACTGTCTTATTGCCGAAGGTTACAGTCTGAGTTTTGCACCGGGTTACACCAAGAGAAACGACGAACTTAACGAAATGGCTCTGAACGATGCAAAGAAGATTGCTTCTTCTGCAGATGCAGTTCTTCTTTTCATCGGTCTTACGGAAAAATACGAGTCCGAGGGATTTGACAGAACTCACATAAATCTTCCCTCGTCACATAATAAACTTGCCGAAGAGATACTCTCTGTCAATGAAAACGTTATCGTTGTACTTTCCGGCGGTTCACCCGTTGCTATGCCCTGGCTTGACAAAGTGAAAGCCGTTGTCAACGGTTATCTCGGCGGTCAGGCAGTAGGCGAAGCAGTGGCAAAGGTAATTTCAGGCGAAGTTAACCCCTCGGGTAAACTTGCGGAAACCTTCCCCCTTTCCCTTGAAGATACGCCCTGCAACAACTACTATCCCGGAACGGAACGTACTGCCGAACACAGAGAAAGCATCTACATCGGTTACAGATACTACGATACGGCGAAAAAGGACGTGCTTTTCCCCTTCGGCTACGGTCTTTCCTACACAGAATTTGAATATTCCGACCTTGCTGTTTCCAAAAAGAAAATCAAGGACAGCGACACTCTCACCCTTTCCTTTAAAATTAAGAATGTCGGTGACAAAGACGGTGCCGAAATCGCTCAGGTTTATGTCAAAGACACAGAGAGCACAGTTTTCCGCCCCGAAAAAGAACTCAGAGCCTTTAAGAAAGTCTTCCTCAAAAAAGGAGAGGAAACCACTGTCACTGTTGAACTTACAGAAAGAGCCTTCGCTTATTATAATGTAAATATCAGTGACTGGCACACCGAAAGCGGTGACTTTGAAATTCTTGTGGGCGCTTCAAGCCGTGATATAAAACTTACGGGCAAAGTCAAGGTGCAGTCCACCAACCCCGACGCACCCCTGCCCGACTACAAAGAAACTGCTCCCTGCTACTATTCTGCAGATGTGCAGAATGTACCCGACAAGGAGTTTGAGGCACTTTTAGGTCACAAAATCCCCGAAAGCACCTTCTCCCCCACCCACAAGTTTACTCTTGAAAACTCCCTCGGAGATGCCGTGAACACAAAGTGGGGCAAATTCATCTGTAACGCCGTAAACAAAACCCTTGACACCGTTATTGACGATAATGACCCCAACGCAGGTATGATGAAAGCCTCTGCCCTTGAAACACCCATCAAAAACTTTATAACTATGAGTTCGGGTGTATTCACGGAGAAAATGGCAGAGGGCCTTCTGATGATTCTGAACGGCGAAAAAGCAGGTGCAGGTCTTGGCAAAATTCTCGGCGGTCTGCTGGGTACGCTTAAAAACATACCCGACCTTTTAAAATCAATATAAAGGAAAAGGAGAACTATGCTATGTCAAAGATTATTTCCCTTATCATCACAATTTTACTTATGTTTGAATCCGTTCCTCTTGTGTGGCTTCCCACTCTTGAGGTCGATGTTTCAAAGCAAGGTGACGAAATTTCCACCTACGCTTCAGGCTACCTTTACGGTCTTGCCGATAACGGAGTGCCCTCTGAGGCTATGACAGACAGTATTGATATAACCTCTGTTTCCGCAAAGGTTATCGGCGGTCTTCAGCACCCCACAGGTGACGTTGACAACGTTGCAGGTCAACTCGATGAATGTGAATATATTGTCGTTTACCTTCAGGACTGCTTTGACACCTGGTACTACTGCTACGATGAAATTATGGCTCTGCGTAAGGCAGGCACTTACGATTGGAAAGAGTTTATTGAAGAAAGATTTCTTCCCACCGTCGAAGCAAAAGTAAAGGAACTCAAAGAAAAAGATTATGCCGACAGACTCGTTTACTGCCTTTACAACGAATGTGACAATGCAATATGGTTCGGCAATTACGTTGACGGCAACCTTTTGTATGATGAAACAGGCAGACAGAATTTCTACGAAGCCTGGAAAATTACATACGACCTTGTGAAATCCATTGACCCCGATGCCACAATCGGCGGTCCCGGTTTCTATGATTACGAAACAACAAAAATCGAAGGATTTATGGACTTCTGCACAGAAAACAATTGTGTTCCCGAGATTATCATTTACCACGAACTTGCCTATTGGTCAGTTCCCGACTGGTATGCTCACGTTGAAGATTACAGAAGAATTGAAAAAGAAAACGGTCTTTCCGAACATACCATTATCGTAACGGAATACGGCGAAATGGAAGAATGCGGCAACCCTGCCGATATGCTTCACTACATCATCTGTATGGAAGAAACAAACGTATACGGCAACGTTGCTTTCTGGCGTCTTTCAAATAACCTTAATGACACCGCCGCCGACGATAACTCCCCCAACTCAAATTGGTGGCTCTACCGTAAATATGCGGAAATGGAAGGCAATGTTCTTCAGACAAGCAGTAAAAGCGATTCTATATATAATCCCAGAGAAAGACTCGACGGAATTGCAACTCTCACTTCCGACAAGAAAACCGTTAATATGATCGTTACAGGTCAGGAAGAAAAGTTTGCAGTTAAAATTAAAAACCTTGACGAAACAGATATGGACTGCAGAGTCGATGTAAAGATTGAATGTGTTTATTACAAAGGACTCACGGGTATAGTTTCAGAACCCATTCTTTTAAGACAGTACACCGCAACTTCTTCTTTCGGCAATCTCAACATCAATGTTCCCGCCACCGATGACGACGCAGTTTATTTCATAACCGTAACGGAACATGACGGCGATATCGAAGCGGTAAGAAACACAAATATTCCCGTAAGATACGAATTTGAAAGCGGTACTCTCATCGGTACGGCTTACACATACGACAGTGCCTACGCTACAACAGGCGACATTAAAGGTATGTGCGGTGGCTTTGAAAATGACGGTGACGGTGTTAAACTCACTTTCAAAGTTGATGCAGAAGGTTGGTACGACCTTGACGTTATTTTCGGCAAACATAACGATGCCGCCACTCCCGACGGCAGAGATTATGCAGAAGTATACTTTACTCTTGACGGCGAAAGTCAGGTTATTACGTTTGAAAACACCATAAAGAGCGAATACACTTCCTGCAAAACTCTTAACGCATATCTTTCAAAGGGCACGCATACCGTAGAATTCAGCCACAAGAACGGCACCTTTGTTCTTGACAGTATGTTAGTTGCAAAAACAGAAAATGACACTGAAATCGCCGTTCTCAAAGATTCTGCCAACGGTTCCGAATTTCTTGCCGTTGCTCCCTATGACGGCTTCTATCAGATTTCAACAAGCACTTCCGCTTCCGTTTCTGTTGACGGTGCAAAGGGCTCTGTTTCAGACGGCTCACTCCTTTATCTCAGAAGAGGTCTTAACGAAATCCTATTCGACAGTAAGGACGTAGACTTCTCCCTTAAAACAGCCGACACATCCTCTGCTTCGGTATTTTCAACTACCGTTAAGGCATCGGATATGACACTTTCCGACGGTGCAACTCTTAACACCGACAAATACGGCAACACCTATGTCGGCTCGATTACTTCTGAAAGCGGAAAGGCAACCTTTACCGTTAACGCACCGAAAGCAGGCGACTACCGTATAACTCTCCTTTATGCAAATAACGGTGAGGGTGGCGTTCACTCCTACAACGTTGACCTTATCGAAAGATATGTTTCCGTCAGCGTAAACGGTGCAGAAAGCGAAGATATTTACTGCCGTAACACTTACAGTAACTACACCTACAAAACTATGACTTTCAACGTTACTCTTGCCGAAGGTGCAAACACCGTAACTCTCACAAATTCAGGCAACTACATCTTTAATAATACGACAGCAATTGCTCCTCTTATCAAGTCAGTTACAGTTAATTCTGCTGTCGCATAAGAATAAGGCGTAACTTAAAAACATATAAAAAAGAGATAACACGGAAATATACTGTGTTATCTCTTTTTTGGCTCTTATGTCTGCTATATTGAATAAGTGTACCCTGTATTTCGGACAGTAAAAGTGATATTGAAACTTTCGGTTTCAGTGATATTTTATCGGCACAAGGCGGACAAAGTTATTACTCGCCTCTGCCCTTTGCAGGAGCGATTTTTTCTTTGTGCTCTTTGGGTTTGATGTCCCCTGCCTTCGTAAGAGCAATCTTTGTCATAAGAGGACCGAAAAGTTCGTAAATGAGAACACCGAAAAGAACAATGTTTCTTATGATAACACCGTCCTGACCGATGGAAAGCGCTGTGACGGACATACCCAGAGCAACGCCTGCCTGGGGAAGAAGTGTGATACCGAGATACTTCTTGATTTTCGGCTCGCATTTTGACATATCCGCACCGATTCTTGCACCGAGCCACTTGCCGAAAGAACGTGAAACGATATATACGATACCGATTCCGATTACGGTAATATCGGAGAATACGGAGAACTCAAGTTCTGCACCGCTGAGAACGAAGAAGAGAATGAAAAGAGGAGCGGTCCACTTGTCTGTTTTTTCCATAAGTTCTGCAGAAAAGTCGCAGATATTACAGAAGACGGTGCCAAGCATCATACACATAAGAAGCGGTGAGAAGCCCACTTCTACCGAGCCGATGTTAAAAGTGATTTTTGAAATTGCGACGGCAAGAATAATTGCAGTTACAACAATTGCCTGGCGCTTACTGTTTGAATGGAAAAACTTTTCCGAGAAGGAAAGCAACCAACCTAATGCCGCACCAACAACAAGAGATATAACAATTTCTGCAATAGGCTCAAGTATAACGGTGGCAAGGCTCACCTGTCCGTTCTGAAGATTTTTCGCAACACCGAAGGATGCGGCAAAAACCATAAGACCTACGGCATCGTCAAGAGCAACGATGGGCAAAAGCAGATTTGTCAATTTACCCTTTGCCTTATACTGACGGACAACCATAAGAGTTGCCGCAGGTGCCGTTGCGGAAGCGATGGCACCGAGTATAATAGCCGATGAAAGAGGAAGTTTATCTTCGCCTAAAACAAAGTGAAGCCCGATAAGAACGACATCAACGAGAAGTGTTGTGAAAAGAGCCTGAAAAACGCCGATGATTGTTGCGGCTTTACCCGTATGTTTAAGTTGGTCAAGGCGAAATTCGTCACCTATTGCAAAGGCGATAAATCCAAGAGCAATATCGTTTAAAACGCTCAGGTCACTGACCTGCGACACAGAGGTGAAACCGAGACCGTCAACACCGAGAAGACCAAGACAGTAAGGTCCGATAAGAATACCTGCAACAAGATAACCCGTAACGGCAGGAAGTTTGAGGGGTTTTACAACCCTGGACATTAAAAGACCTGCACTCAGGGCAATTGCGATTGATAGAAGCTGTTCCATTTTTATACCTTCTTTTTATTAAAATCCAAGTGAATATTATAGTTTTGCATCTCATAAAAGTCAATGACAATATTAGACAATTCCAAGCATTTATATCTTTATATATTTATTTATTTTAGTCATTAAATATTCCTTTGAAGAAAGCCGAACACAATATATGTCCTGTTGATGAAAATTAAGGCAAAGGGGCTGTTGCATTTAGCGCAGACCAAAAAGCAAAACAATAAAGCAGGTATTT
>CAYNIN010000070.1:0-9552 GCA_964397395.1 uncultured Faecalibacterium sp. | reverse complement strand
AACGCCGTCGGTGGAAACGATTTCCATTGCCTCTGCAATAAGTTGACCTACGCTTTCGTCTGCGGAGGAAACTGTTGCAATTCTTGCAATATCTTCAAAAGTTGTAACAGGGCTTGAATTTGCCTTAACGGTTTCGATAGCCTTGTCAACAGCCTTTTTGATACCCTTTTTAACTACCATGGGGTTAGCGCCTGCGGTAACGTTTTTCATACCTTCACGAACAAGAGCCTGAGCGAGAAGTGTAGCAGTTGTCGTACCATCGCCTGCAACATCGTTTGTCTTTGTTGCAACTTCTTTAACAAGTTGAGCACCCATATTTTCAAAGGCATCGTCAAGTTCGATTTCCTTTGCAATTGTAACGCCGTCGTTTGTGATAAGGGGAGCGCCGTACTTCTTGTCAATTACAACGTTTCTGCCTTTGGGGCCGAGAGTGATTTTAACGGTATCGCAGAGTTTGTCGATACCTGCCTGTAACGCTTTTCTTGCGTCTTCGCCGAAAATAATCTGTTTTGCCATAATAAATTTGCCTCCTTAATTACTCAACAATGGCGAGAATTTCGTTCTGACGGACGATAGTATATTCTTCGCCGTCGATTTTAACCTCTGTACCTGAGTATTTGCCGGTGATAACTTTGTCGCCCACCTTAACATACATTTCGGTTTCTTTTCCGTCAACGATTCCGCCGGGACCTACTGCAACAACTTCGGAAAATTGGGGCTTTTCCTGTGAAGCAGAGGTAAGGATAAAACCGCTTTGGGTTGTTTCTTCAACTTCGCTGGCTTTAAGTACAACTCTGTCGAGAAGGGGTTTGAGTGTCATAATTTATTCCTCCTGTAAGGTTTATTTTGTCAGTTCGCCTATGTGGTTTGCTAACCGTTAGCACTCTCGTGTTTTGAGTGCTAATTCTATTTTAGCCACTTTTTCAGAAAATGCAATACTTTTTACAAAAATAATGGAAAAAATTTTCATTACATTATTTTCTTGCACTTTTCAAATAATGTTAATGGTGATTATTTTGAGAAAACGTGCTCTTTCATTATATATATTATTTATTCTTTGTTTTATGGCTCTTTTAGTTAAAATTGTTGATATAAACCAACAGGGTTATTCCGATGTTTCTCAAAGTCAGGCGACAAAAACCCTAACGGTAAGCACGAAAAGAGGGGAGATTTATGACAGAAACCGTTTGCCTCTTGTAAATAATGAAACATACCTTGTTTCTGCCGTAACTCCCGTCCTTGCCGTAAGCGAGTTTCTGTCGGACTTTCTTTCAAAAGATGAACTTGCAGAGAAAATTGAAAAGGGCTATCCTTTTTTATGCACGGTAAAGGAAGAAATCAACAACGAATATATCCGCACCTTTTCCGTCTGTAAACGTTACGGTGAAAATCAGTCGGCGGTACATCTTATCGGTTATCTTGATTCTTCGGAACAAGGCGTTACGGGTATTGAAAAGGCGTATAACGAGTATCTGACACAAAACGGCGGAAGCATTAAGGTTTCCTTTGAGGTTGATGCCATCGGCAGAGTACTAGCAGGAATGAAGAAAACCGTAACTGTTGATAACTACTATTCTTCTTCGGGTATTGTGCTGACCCTTGACAAATATATACAGGAAATTACGGAAAACGCCTTACACGGCAGCAGTATTGAAAGGGGAACTGCAATTGTAATGAAAGCAGGTACGGGAGAAATACTCGCTCTTGCAAGCGTGCCGACCTTTAACCCCGAAGATGTTGCGCAATACCTTACCGACGAAAACTCACCTCTTGTCAACAAGGCTTTTCAGTCTTACAGTCTTGGCTCGGTTTTTAAACCCGTTATTGCCGCCTACGCTCTCGAAAAGGGGATAACAAGAGATTTTTCCTATGAATGTACGGGAAATATAACCGTGGGTGATACAACCTTTAAATGTATAGACGAAAATCCCCACGGCACACTCGATATGGCAGGTGCACTTGAAAATTCCTGCAACACTTATTTTATAAACCTTGTTCTTTCAATTGATACCGATACCCTTGTCAGTTTTTGCAAGAGTCTTGGTTTTGGCGAAAGCGATGAACTTTATTCGGGTGCAAAAACTTCTTCGGGCACTCTGCCGACAGAATCTTCTCTTAAATTAAAAGGAAACCTTGCAAATTTTTCTTTCGGTCAGGGTGAACTTACGGCAACCCCCTTGCAACTTTTGTCCGTTTATAATATACTTGCAACAGGTTATAAAAACGAACCCTGTCTGATTAAAGGCTTCACAGACGGCGCAGGTGCTTTTATTAAAGAAAACCAATCGGAAGAAGAAAAAATACTTTCGGACAGTACGGTGAAGGAACTTCGGGCAATGCTCTCGGGCGTTGTTGAAAGCGGTATTGCAAGTAAGGCAAAAAGCGAAACACTGTCACTTTCGGGAAAAACGGGAACTGCTCAAAGCGGAGTTTACGAAAACGGGTCGGAAATATACCGAACCTGGTTTGCAGGCTATTATCCCTCGGAAAATCCCGAATATATTGTTGTGGTCATGAATGAGAACGGCAGGGGAGGCAATATTGACTGTGCTCCCGTATTCAGAGAAATATGCGAAAAAACCGCAGAAATCTACGGCAGATAAATTTACAAAAAACTTAAATTATTTTCAAAAAAGACTTGCATTTTATATTTAGTTGTGATAAAATACTTGAGCATTTGTATCAGTTGCCTTGTGTAACAGGTTGATGCCGGCTGAATTCAGTCAGTATAAAAGCAAGCGGTCCTCTTCCGCAAAGGCGGAATGAACGTGGCAGAATTTAGGAGGATAAAACTAATGGACAAACTCAAACTCATCTCAGACGCAAGCCTTAAGGCAGAAGTTCCCGAAATTACCGTTGGTAGCACCGTTCGTGTTCACGTTAAAATCCGTGAAGGCGAAAGAGAAAGAATCCAGGTTTTTGAAGGTACGGTAATTGCTAAGAAGGGCAGCGGCGTTTCCTCAACCTTCACAGTTCGCCGTGTTTCCTACGGTGTTGGTGTTGAACGTGTATTCCCCGTTCACTCACCCAACGTTGCAAAGGTTGAACTTGTCAGAAACGGTAAGGTTCGCAGAAGCAAACTCTATTACCTTCGTGACAGAGTTGGTAAGTCAGCAAAAGTTAAGGAAAAACTCGGCTGATAATTACAGGCAAATGGAAGGAAGGGGATTACCCTTCCTTTTGTTTTTCTTATTATTAAATCCACGGCGGGAGTGATTTTGCGATGATTAAAGATATAACGAAGAAAGATAAGTCCGAACTTACTTTTAAAGAAAAAATGTACATCAATATTTTTGACCTTGCATCAGTTCTTGCAACGGCCCTTGTGACGATTATGATTATTTTCACCTTCGTCTTCAGAGTTGTGGGTGTTGTCGGTTCATCAATGGTACCCACTCTCCATGACGGTGACTGGCTCATTGTCACGGCTTTTGACAACAATATTGAGCAGGGTGACGTTGTAATTGTAACCCAGCCCAACTGGTTTGAGGAGGCAATTGTTAAAAGAGTTATTGCCACTGAGAATCAGACAGTAGACATAAATTTCACAACCGGTGATGTTTATGTAGACGGCGAGCTTCTTGATGAGCCTTATATCAACAACCGTACTCTTAATAATGAGGGTGTTCAGTTTCCCGTAACAGTGCCTGAAGGTCACGTTTTTGTTATGGGTGATAACAGACAGGGCTCAACAGACAGCCGAAGCGAAAAAATCGGCTTTATTGCCGAGGACTATATTCTCGGTCAGGTTAAACTGAAAATTTTCTCCGCCGATGAATACACGGGGCAGGTTTCTTTTAATCCCGTTTCCGAATGGGCAGTAGAATAAGAGGTGCGATATGGCAGACAGTCAGAAACAAATTGTTCAGTGGTTTCCGGGCCACATGGCAAAAACGAGAAGGCTCATAAAAGAAAGCCTGACTCTTGTCGATGCCGTTACGGAACTTCTTGACGCACGTATACCTCTCTCAAGCCGAAATCCCGAACTTGACGACCTTACCAATAAAAAGCCGAGAATTGTACTTCTCAACAAGTGCGATATGGCAGACGACAACATCACGAGAGAATGGATTGAATATTTCAAAAACAAAGGTCAGTATGCTCTTGCCGTTGATTGCCGCAGCGGTAAAGGTCTTAACAAATATCACGAACTCGTCAGAACGGTACTTGCAGATAAAATCAAGGCAAATGAAGAAAAAGGTATGGCAGGCAAACCTCTCAGAATGATGGTTGTGGGCATTCCCAACACGGGAAAATCTTCTTTCATTAACCGTATGGCAGGAAAAAACAGAGCCAAAGTTGCAGATAAACCCGGTGTCACAAGGCAGAATCAGTGGTTTGCTATCGGCAGCGGTATCGAACTTCTTGACACCCCCGGTGTACTCTGGCCAAAGTTTGACGACCCTGAAGTCGGCGATAAACTTGCTTTTATAGGCTCGGTAAAAGATGAGGTAACTGACAGCGAAACTATGGCGGTACGCCTTATCAAAGTTCTCGTTGAGGGCTACGAGGATAAACTTACGGGCAGATATAAACTTAAAAACATTGATGATATTCACTCTGTGATACCTTGGGAAATTCTTGAGGAAATCGGCAGAGAAAGAGGTATGCTCATAAAAGGCGGCGAGATTAACACCCAAAGAGCTTCCGTTATGCTTCTTGACGAATACAGAGGCGGAAAAATGGGTAAAATTTCCTTTGAAAGACCGCCGAAAAAATAATTTTGTGAAAATAAGAGGATATGTTAAGATGAAAACAGAAAAAATATTGACTAAACCTTTATGTATTAGCGTATTGCTTTGTGCCTTTGTTTACGGTCTGGCACTTCCTTTCTTCTGGGGGAATAACCCTGCATCGCCTTCGGGTACACTTTCCCTTTTGTGTGAAGACAGAAAATTATATTTCTGGTTCTGGGGTATGCTCACTTCAGGAGGCATACTTATCAACACTCAGTATATGTATAAAAAGTTTTCTTTTAAAAGCAAATTTTTCGATGCTCTTTGCGTGTTGGGATTACTTAGTATGGCTGTTGTTGCTCTGACTTTAGGACACAGTATTGACTCGTGGAATCCTAAAAGAGTTGCTCATTGGGTTGCAACAGGTTTGTTTATTATTTTTACCGTTGCCTCAATTGCTCTGTTTTTTGTCGTTAACCGTAAAAAGTATAAATACTTTAATGTTCTCGCTCTTTGCACATTTCTTATTTTCGGCACTTTTATCTTTATTTTTGCCGTGATGGGAAAAAGCGCAATTATGGAAATTGTACCCCTTGCACTGTTTGAGATTTTCCTCTTTGTCGTGAATTTTACACCTGCAGTAAAGGTAGAAAAAAAGGAAGAAATAACTGCATAACAAAGTATTGACTCCCGAAAAGTTTCGGGAGTTTTCTTATATATGTCATAATTTCACTTCAGTTTAATTTATCGAATTTATCACGCAGTTCTTCTATAACTCTTTTTTCGATTCGTGAAACGTAGGAACGTGAAATGCCCATTTTGTCGGCAATTTCTCTTTGAGTCAGTTCCTTTCGGTTATATAGACCGTAGCGGTATATGATAATCTGCTTTTCTCTTTCATCTTCAATTTCTTCAATAAATTTATATAAAATCTTCGTTTTCCTTTTTATGTCAAGGTCATCGCTTATGGTGTCATCAACGCTGATGATATCAATAAGAGTCAGAGGATTGCCCTCACTGTCACAATCAATAGGCTCGTTGACCGACATAACGACGGAATCCTTTTTCTTTCCTCTGAAATACATCAGAATTTCATTTTCAACACACCGTGCCGCATAAGTGGCAAGTCTTGCTCCCTTATCCGCATCAAAGGAGTCGATACCTTTTATAAGCCCGATTGTGCCGATTGAAATTAAGTCCTCCTGCTCGTCATATCCCGAATAGTATTTCTTGATAATATGTGATACAAGCCGCAGGTTGTGTTCAATGAGTTCGTTTCTCGCTTTTGTGTCACCGTTTTTCTTTGCCTTTATAAGAAGTTCTCTTTCCTTTTCTGCTGAAAGAGGCTTCGGGAACGAACTGCCGTTTTTCAGATGCAGGAAAAAGAAAAGGAAATTGCTCAAAACAAGTTTTAATAATTCAAACATATAAAATCACCTCATAAAATCAGTAGTACATTTTATGAAGCGAAAGGTAAAGATATTTGTTTAATTTCGCCTTATCAATCGGCGGACAATTATATCTGTATCATAATTATGCGTTTTCCTTTACCGTTAAAAATTTCCACCAAAAAAGCACCTCTTTTTTCAGTAATAATTACAAGTTGTCTAATGTTTTTTGCGGTGATATAATGTATATATTATATAAAAGAAGGAGTTGGTTTGATGAGTAAAGGCAATATCTTCGGAAAAGCCAAATCATTATTTACCGAAATCAAAACCCATTGGAAAATTCCTGCTGAGGGTAACTATGTTCCTTATAAAGAGTATAAGGATATTTTTATTGCCGTCGGCAGTAACTACGCAGGTGCAAAAACTCTGGAGTATATCTTCTTCGGTGCAACCTGCTATCTGATGATGTATCACTACAAACTTCCTTATCTTACATATTCAATTATCGGCATTATCAATATGCCTCTTAATTACATATGGACACTCATCTGGTGGTTTGTCTGTGACAATCTTGGCTTCCTGCCCAAAAAGACGGAGCATAAACTGAACGCACTGTACATATCTTTGATTGCCATAGGTGCCGCACTGATTATCGGTGACTTTTCGGCACTCTTTGATCAGTCGAGTTCTTTCATCGTTTATCTTAACAGCCTTGAGGGTATCAGCGCCGCCTCGGCATTTAAGATTCTCGGTACCCATATACTCTATAACGGTATCGTCGGTGCAAGAAACATCTTCTGGCGCAAGAAACTTATCCCGAAATACGGCAGATACAAATATTCCCTTTACAGCGACTTTATCCCCAAGTGTGTAATGGTAATTCTTATCGGTTGGCTTCCCGTTTATAACATTGAAGATGTTACAACGAGAGTCTGGGTGGCAAACCTGCTCTTTGCATTTTATAATATGTTCGGTTTTGCCAACAACCTTGAAACCTGCACAAAGAGTATCAGCCCCAACCTTAAAGAAAGAATACTCGTAAGAACTTATCCCATCAAACTTTCCCACTTGCTTCAGTCAATTCTTGCCCTTATTATTCCTGCAATTATCGGCTCACTGCGCTATAAGTGGGAAGACATCAACGTTTTCAGATTCGTTGTGCCCATTGTTTTTGTTACTTTCGCAGTTCTGACTATGCTTTTTGCAGGACGTGTTCAGGAAAGAATACCTCAGCCGCCTCTTGAAAAGAAAGTTCAGATTAAATTCTGGGACGGTATGTTCGGCGTACTTCGTAATAAGTATCTGCTTATTAACACGGTGGTCGGTCTTATCGACTCTCTGGGTAACGGTATGCTCGCATTCACAACGGTACTTTATCTCTATACTTTCCGTTTAAGCGGTCTTACCTATTCGCTTCTTCTTACCCTTATTTCCTTTGCAGGTACACCGCCCGATTTCTTCACACCTTATTTCCTCAAGAGATTTTCATATAAGCAGATTATGATTTTCTATCAGCTTTCACGTGCAATCGGTAACGGTATTATCGTTCTGGCTTTCCTTTTCTGCGGCGATAACGTTATGCTTTGCGGTACTCTTTGTTGCGTTGTACTTGTCTTTATGGAAATGACCAAGACCGTACCCACATCGGCAGGTCACGATATGAACGTTCGTATCGGCGACTATCAGATGTATCTTTCGGGTGAAAGACTTGAAAGTTTTGCAGGCGTTTTCGGTTGGTTCACAGGCCCCATCACTTCCTTTGTAGGTCTTATCATACCCTTGTTGCTTCTTAAGTTCGGTTTTAACAGCAATTGGGATGTTCTGTATGTTGACGAATCAAGAATCAATATTATTGTTATCCCCATTATTATCGACGTTATAGGCTATGCACTTATGACGATACCTTATCTGTTCTGGGACTACGACAACGCAAAGCAAAACAAGGTTATGCAGGTGCTCAAACGCCGTGCGGAAGTTACCGAGCGCAATGCTCAGGAGCAGGGCGAAAAAGTATCAGGCGGATATATAGGTTAAGGAGGGAATGAAGATGAAAAAAGATAAAAAACAAAGAGTTGACCATCTTGCAAATCCCTTTGACGATGAAATTCTTGATATACCCGAAGAAGAAATATGGACATATCAGATTGAGGGACTTGCGGCTCCTCACATTAACAAACCTTACAAAAACTTCAAGACAAAGAAGATTGTTTTTGCCTGTGCTATTGCAGTTGCCGTTCTTCTTTCGATGTATTTCAGTATAAGAGCAGTGCAGAGAGATACATTTGAATTTGCAGTTCTTGATGACGGAACATACGAATTTGTAAAGTTCAGCAATACGGGATATATCCCTGAAATTTCCGTAGACTATGTAACGGAAATCCTATACAAAGAGGATGTCGATGACCTTAACGAAAACTTTGAACTCGTTAAAGATGAAACAAAACCCGTATCGGTTATAAATGAATATGCTTTCAACTGTGACGAAAGGCTTGAGTTTATCAGAATAGGGGAGAGCGTTACTGAAATTGACGGCAAATCCTTCTATACCTGCAAAAATCTTCAGGCAATCTTTGTTGACGAAAACAACCCCAATTACTGTGACGTTGACGGTGTACTTTATAACAAGGATATGACGGAAATCATCTGCTATCCTATGAACCGTGATCAGTACCTTCGTGACAGATACGGCTATGAGGAGGAACTCTGGCCCTGGTCCGAAAGCGATGAATATGATCAGTATGTCAAAGATGTGCGTACTTATGTTCTTCCTTCAACGGTTGAAAAGGTGGGTAAACTCTGCTTTAACTATACGGAACTTGTAAATGTTTATCTTCCCGAAGGTGTCAGGACAATCGAAACGCTGGGCTTTTTCAGAGCGACTTCTCTTGAATCAATTTATTCCTACAAATGTGATGAAGTTATAACTGATACCGCTGTTTCGGCAGTAGAAAAAATGACCGAAATTTATCCGTCGCTTCCCGAGGGTCTTGAATACATCGGTTCTGATGCTTTCAGTTATGACCAGGCGTTAAGTTATATGTATATTCCTTCAAGTGTAACTTATATCGGTCACCATGCTTTCTGGGAAACAGCATATAAATCCGACGGTGAGATATTAGGTGTTAACGTGATGAACGTTGCTCTTGATGAAGATTCATTCTCAAGGGTTGAAACGGGTAATCAGTGGCGCTCTCAGCATGATAACGGTGCTTTCAGAAAAACCGTTGAAACCGTTTATTCCGCACAAAGAGAATCACTTTAATAATACTGCTTGATTTGTTGCATAATATCAGGGGGCAGTTATGTCTGCCCTCTGATGCTTAACAGGATGATAAATTTTCAGTAATAAAAAAATAAAACTAAATTATTTTCATTAAAAGACTTGACAATAACCAACCAATTGTATATAATAAACAGCGTTGCATCGGTTTGCGGGTGTAGTTCAATGGTAGAATCCCAGCCTTCCAAGCTGGTCGTGTGGGTTC
>CAYNIN010000069.1:0-9580 GCA_964397395.1 uncultured Faecalibacterium sp. | reverse complement strand
CATCATTGCGCCTTTAATACGAGCCATGATTAAGTACCTCCGTTTGTGTTATTAGTTTAGTTGTGTTTCGAGAATTATTTGTAAGGAATAAGACGCTTAATCTGCTTCTCGTTTGTCTTATCAGCAACGCAAGTCTGACGAAGACCTCTCTTACGCTTTGTGTTCTTCTTTGTAAGGATATGTGATTTGTTTGCATGGTAGCGGATGGGCTTACCGTTCTTGGAAAGTTTGAAACGTTTCTTTGCACCGCTATGTGTTTTAATTTTAGGCATTGTTAATTCCTCCTGTTATTACTTTTTTGGCTTGGGAGCCATAAACATCATCATTGATTTACCTTCAAGTTTGGCTGCTTTTTCAACATTACCGAACTCCTGGCAAGCTTCAGCAAACTCTTTCATAGTTACAAGACCGTGTTCTGTGTGGGCTAATTCTCTGCCTCTGAAACGGATTGAAACTTTAACTTTGTTGCCGCTTGTAAGAAAACGTCTTGCATGGTTAACCTTTGTTTCGAAGTCGTGCGTGTCAATGTTAAGGGAAAGTCTGATTTCCTTGATTTCAACAACATGCTGATTCTTCTTGGCTTCCTTTTCCCTTTTTGTCTGCTCAAAGCGGTATTTACCGTAATCCATAATTTTGCAGACGGGCGGAACTGCCTGGGGAGCAATCTTAACAAGGTCAAGATTCTTTTCCTCGGCAATTTTCAAAGCCTCCTGGGCTGACATAATACCGAGAACTTCACCGTCATTCATAATTACTCTGAGTTCTTTGTCGTGAATCTCTTCATTGATTTGCATTTCTTTGATAGCGATGTTCATGCACCTCCAAAAATAATTAACTGAACCTTTTACAAAAATTAAAGCGTGAACAGAATATTCCCGTTCACGCACCAATACACTTAAAGTCTATTGACCAACAGAGAACGGAATCCCGAAGGTGAGAACATACTGTTCTGCTTTGTTTGCTCAAGTATGTTACCACATAAATACAATGTTGTCAATAGTTTTTTTATATTTTTTTATAATAATAAGAAATAAATATTTAATATGCGATGCCCTTGCTGTCAAGGTATTCTTCAAGGCAAAGTCCGCTGTTCATAATATCCTCGGCGTACTCCGTACCGACAAAGCGCCAGTGCCACGGCTCTGAAATAATACCCGTAATATCCTGCTTATCGGCAGTGTATCTTAAAATAAATCCGTACTTATACGCATTTTCAGTAAGCCATGCATATTCGGCGGTATCCTTAAATTCATCATCGGTACTGCAAATGTCCATCGCAAGACCGAGATTGTGCTCGCTGGTACCCGGCGGCAGAATAACCGTTGCCGCTTTTTTCTGTGCTTCCTGCCTCGTAAGATTGTACCATGACATATTGTTTTCAACAAGGTTGTTATAATTGTTTTTCTGTCTTTCATAGGAACGGTAAGCAGAATAAGGAGTGAGGATAATTCCTTCAGCCTTCGCCGCTTCATACATGGCATTATAATACGGAGCGACCTCTGCACGAAGATATTTACCGCTTGAACAGACCTCTACAAGTTCAGGTTCGTAACCTTCAGGCATTTCTCTTGATGTATTAACAACAACGAGATTCCACTGTTCCTGCTCGGGATCTATTATAATTCTGCCCGTTTCTTCATTTATAACTCTTGACACCGTAACCTCCTGAGTGGTTGTTATTGCGGTGGTTACTTCAGTTGTTGACGTTGCCGTTTCGGAGGTTGTTTCAGTAGTTTCCGTTGTTTCTCTTGTTGTAACTTCATCCGTACTGCCAAAAGGCTCGGAAACACTGTTTTTCCCGTCACGCACAACGACAACTGCAGTTATAATCACCACAGTTAAGAGTATGACGGAAAGAAGTGCATTTATTACTTTATAGTTCTTTTGTTTTTTTGCCATTATATCACTACCTGTGTTTTCAGTTTATAATATTATAATACCAATAAACAATTAAATCAATACAAAAAATCTAAAAAAAGCAGACACCGTAAAGATGTCTGCAAAATAAATCAATATTCTTCTTTAAGACCTTGTTCATCATAAAGGAAAGCGGTACGGATTGCAATATCAAGACCTTTTTCAACAGTCTTAATATCCATATTATCAGCCGTGTCGCCTCTTGTATGATAATATCTCGGCGGACCCGGATTCATTGCGGAAAGAGTTACTGCAGGAACACCGCTTTGCTGAATGGCGGCTGCATCGGATGCACCGAGGTAAACGGATATGTAGGGAAGTTTTACGCCTGCCTGCTCACCTGCTTTTTTAAGAAGGCGGCAAACACGTTCATCCATAGCAACGGTACCCGAAAGGTCACGCTTACAAATTGAAATATTGTCATAATCTCTGAAAGTTTCAAGACCAACAAAGATTGTGGGAATTTCAGTTAATTCATCGTGATGTCTTTTTGCGTAATCTTTAGCACCTCGAAGACCTGATTCTTCGGAGCCTGAAGCCATACATACAACTTCAGTATTTTCAAATCTGATGTCATTGTCTTTAAGATACTTTACAACTGCAATTGAAGCAACGGCACCTGTAAGGTTATCGTTTGCACCTTCAACCGTAATGCGGAAGTTGATGAAAACAATTGCACAAATAATACCGGGAACAAAAGCGATAAGAACATATTTGAGAATTGTAAGAACGTTTTCAGGGCAAAGGTCGAATGTTGCGAGTACGGAATAAATAAGGGTATAAAACATACCTATTATAGCCCAGGCACCTGCAACATAAAGCAAGGGAGCGCCGCCAAGACGGGTAAATCTCCACTCGTGAGATGAGTCAACGTGACCGGAGAAAATAATTCTCTGTTTTGTTTCTCCTGCGGCTTTTCTTACGCCTATTGCATTATGAGAAGTATACTTTTTAAACAAGAAGTCATAAAACTTCTTATACATACCAAATTCAAACACAAGACATATAACGGCAATCACCGAAAAAACAAGGGAAACAACGGGGATGTTTACAAAACAGAACACCATTGCAATTGCGATAAGTGAACCGCAAATACGAATGAAACTCATAAGAGCCTCTCTTGAAACGGTAAACTCCTCAACCGTAACCTCATCACAGCAGGTTTCCATCTGCTTTGCAAGGTAATCGTGAGCTTTGTGTTCTGCTTCGGAACCGGCAATTCTCGGACCGATTTCTTTACAGATTTTTTTGATTTCTCTGACAGTATAGTTAGTGTACATTCTGACAGAGGATGCGTAATTTTTAACGCTTTCTTCTACTTTCAAAAATATTCCTCCTTTGATATGTTAAATATTTCGTAACAATTTGAAAATATTGTCACAACTATATTACCATACATACAATACTTAGTCGAGTGTTTTCGCAATTGTTAACTGAACTTTTACAATTTAAAACATTACTTTGATGAACAAAAAACTTCAATGTTTTTCTCGTACAGATCAAAAAATCTTTCAACAATTTTCTTATCTTCTTCATTTCCTTTAACGCTCATACAAAGAGTAAACTCATTTCTCATTGAAGTTGCAGAAAGAAGAACAAAGGGTTTATACTTAACGGCACCCGTCATATATCCGTCGGTAGGTTCGTGACCCTCAAGAGCCAATTTTTTATGGTCAAGAATACCTATGTTGCTCATTGAAATAAGAGGGTTGGTGTAGCCTATTTTGATAACCTCTTCACTTGCGGCGTGAGGTAAAACCGAATAACCGAAATTAAGAAGCGGCAAACCGTAAAGACCCATAAAACGATCGTTCTTAAATGTGTTTGACGAATTAACAACATATCTGAGCGTTTCAAAAATATCCCGTCCTCTTTCGGGAATATTGCACTGCATAAAGGCAGTATGATTTGTTATGCCTTTTTCATCGGAATTTTTAATATGACGCCGAAGGTCAATTGCACATGAAATTGTAACGCTGTCTTTAGTATCATAATCGGCAAGTTCATAAAGAGAATAGAAATATACCGCAACAAGCACGTCGTTAACCGTTGCCGAATACTCCTTACCTCTTTCTTTTATCTTGAAGAATACATCTGACGAAAGTTTTCTTTTAGCGATAAAGGATTTATCAAGGGGGCTGTCCTCGGTAAGAGGAAACTTATGGTCATCTTTGGCACAGACGTTCTTAAATAGATTTCTTGCCATTTCCTCTTCACCCTCGGTAAAATCACCGTAGACCTCTTCGTAAGAACGACTGCCCTGCTTTATGTCGATAGGAGTAATCCCCTTTTCAACATAATCGTTGTAATTTTTACAAAGGGCGTTGACAAAATATTTGAAGTCACCGCCATCCATACACATATGGTTTTCAACAATACACAAAACAGTTTGTCCCTCGTGAAAAAATACGCCCACTTTAATTTGAAGGTTGTTTTCGGGAGGTATATACTGAGTTAAAAAATCTTCAACTGCTCTTTCAACATTGTCAGGTCTTGAAACAGTAACAAGATCATCAATATCATAATCCTTAACTACCCAATAAGGTTTTATTATATCGCCGACAAAACTTGATCTCAGAACGGGTACCTTTTCAAGAAAACAGATAAGAACGGTTTTAAGTGCATCAACATTTATTTCATAATCGTAATGAAGTTCAAGATGAACCATTCTGTCATTGAAATCACGGAAAAGATAATGCATCTTATCCCAGAGTTCAGCTTTTAATTTTCTTTCCAAAGTTGTTCCTCCTCCTGCTTTTCTTTTGCAACTTTAATCATTGCATAAACTATATCAACTATAACAGAAACAACAACAATAAGCCAGCCGGGATGCCAGGGAATGATATTCATACCTCCAAGCAGGGCAAAAAGTATTGTTGACAAAACGGGGATATAAATAAGATGCGTAACAAAAGCAAATTTCTGTTTTGTAAGTGCCATAAATACCATATCGGAAACCAGCATAACAGGAACTGCAACTAATAAAACAAGCCAACTTTTAGGAACGTCTGTAAGAATTAAAAGGCAGAGAAAAACAACAACGGCAAATATCATAATCGCCCCTGCGAGCATAACTCGTGAAGCCGCCGCAAGACCCTTGTTTTCGCTTTTGCCCTTTTTTGATGCCATAACGCCGAGAACAAGAGCAACGGGAATAAGAACTCCGCATACAATAATGAGCCAGGTTTTACCCCAGGCATTACTCAAAAAACTAATTGCAAGAAAAGCAAAAATGACAACAAGTATGTAAGCCAAAAGACCGAGAATAATTGTTTTTGAAAGTTTCTTTTTCTTACGCTTTGTTTGGCTGTTTTGCATAATATCAAAATACATCTTTTTAAGGTCGGGATATTCACTGATGATAAGTTCTGTTATAACTTTATCATCTTTGATGCCTTTGGCAATGAGTTCGTTAGACCTTTCGGTCATTTCTGAAATAATTTTTTGTCTGAAAAGATAAAGTGATTTTGTATCTTTAAGGCCCGCAAGAGATTTGTCGATGTATTGGATGAAATTTGCCATAACATTGTTATTCCTTTCAGTCATATTTGTTATTGTTTAACATTATTTTAACAAAACTTATCTTGATAATACAATGAATAAAATATAAACATATATTATGAATTGTTAAACAATTCTTCTATAATTCCACAGCAAACAAGATACATTTTCCTGCAAGTTACAACAAAACTTCCCGAGTACCAAGGAGCAGCAACATCGCCACCCTTCCGACGAGTGTACTATTCTCCTTTACTCAAAAATTAACCCCCTTCAGCCAATAAGCAAAAGGGGTCTGTTATTCAGACTGAACATCAGAAATAAAAGGGACGGTATGCTCAAAGGAGCAATTACACATCCCTCTTTCATACAGGATAAAAAATCGGCAAGTTAAGGCTTGCCGATTTTTTGGTGCCGGTGGCGGGGGTCGAACCCGCACGGTATCGCTACCAACGGATTTTGAGTCCGCCTCGTCTGCCAATTCCAACACACCGGCTTGTTGTTTCTATATTATATATGAGGAAAAATATATTGTCAAGAACAATAACGGAAAAATTTTTTCTAAACAGACAAAACAGAAAGAGTCAATACGGAGCGTTGTCCGTATTGACTCTGATTTCAGTTTAAAGCGTTCTTGTTAAACAACAACTTTAAAATTATAAGTGTTTACTCATATCAACAAGATATTCCATACCTGCACAGCAAGTGATTCTCTTGTGGAAGATTATTGAGATTATCGTATAAATAAATCTGACAATCTTACTGAAGATATTATTCTTATGGCAGATACAGCTGCAGAAACCGTTACCGCAAGAATTGCTGAAAACGCCGCCGCAATCATCACAGAATGTATCACCGTCGCTGTCGTTATGACCGAGAGCAGGAATTACCTCTGATGTTTCAGACGTACTGCATACAGTACAGAATCTGTAATCTGTGTAACCTTCTGTTGTGCAAGTGGGAGCCTTGCCTTCAACAACTATATAAACGTGCATACCGAGTACGCCGTTGTCCTTAGTTTCGGTCTTGCCGCAAGCAGTACAACTTCTTGTCTGAATCTCACCGTGCTTACAGTTTGCTGTTTCGGAAACTGCCCACTGTGTCCACTTGTGACCCGGAGCAGGAATATCTCTGATATCCTTTGTCTGTACTTTTGCCCATTCAACATCGAATGTTGCAGTGTATGTTGTCCAGCCCTTTTCAGTACAAATTGCCTGAGTTTTAACTTTGGACGTAATTACTGCATTTTCAGTTTCAATGTGAGATTCATCTCTCTTACATACTCTTGTGGCTGTGCAAGCACTGCCGTCATCTGCAAATGAGTATGTTGCATCGTTCCAGATGTGACCGAGTGCAGAAATATCCTGAACATCAAGAGTCTGAGTCTTTGCCCAATCTTCTGTAAACGTTGCTGTGTATGTTGTCCAGCCCATTACTTCACATGTTGCAGGTGTCTTTTCTGCAGATGCAATTTCAGCTGTTGTTGTTTCAACATGCTCAGCATCATTGTTACATACTCTTGTTGCTGTACAAGCACTTCCGTCTGCTGTAAAGTTGTATGTTGTTTCAGCCCAATCGTGCTCAAGTGCAGGAATATCCTGAACATCCTTAGTCTGAGGCTTTGCCCAATCTTCTGCAAACGTTGCTGTATATGTTGTCCAGCCCTTTTCAGTACAGATTGCCTGAGTCTTAACTTTGGACGTAATTACTGCATTTACAGTTTCAATGTGAGATTCATCTCTCTTACATACTCTTGTGGCTGTGCAAGCACTGCCGTCATCTGCAAATGAGTATGTTGCTTCAGCCCAATCGTGCTTGAGTGCGGGAATATCCTGAACATCCTTAGTCTGATTCTTTGCCCATGTTTCTGCAAATGTTGCTGTGTATGTTGTCCAGCCGTCTACTGTACATGTTGCAGGTGTTTTTTCTGCAGATGTAACTGTAGCAGTTGCTGTTTCAAAGTGGTTGCTATCTCTCTTACATACTCTTGTAGCAGTGCAGGTGCTTCCGTCATCTGCAAATGCGTATGTTGTGTCAGCCCAATCGTGACCGAGAGCAGTACCTGTTGTTGCACCGCAGACAATACATGTTGCGGGAGCATCACATGTTGCATCGCCCCAATTATGAGTCACGAGCTCGTTGCACTTATCGCAAAGACAATCATCGTCTGTATCAACATCAGAACAAGCTTCTGTTTCTACGTGATTGCTGTCATTTGCACAGACTCTCTTGTGTTCGCCGTCTGCAACATATTCCCAATCGCCCCAATTGTGATTCTTTGCAGGAATTACAGTATCATCAGCTTCAATTTCTGTTGTTGCATCTTTATCGCTGTAAATCTTGTTACAGCCTTCGCAAGTCCAGTAATCAATGTTACCGTTTTTCGTACAAGTTTCATCAGATTTGTCTGTCTTAACGAGGTTGGTGTGGTTAGTTGCGTCCTCTGAGCCCCAAGCTGTTTTACACTTATCACAGACTGCTTTAGCGTTACAGTATGCTGTACCACCGGAGCAGTTTTCTGTTGCTGTGTAATCACAGTTATCATACTTACAGGTTACAACGTGGTTTGTGCCGTCGCCTTCTGCGTATACATAGACGTGAGTACGGGTTGTAAAGTCTGAAGTATAGCCTTGGTTACATACTGTACAAGTGTAGGTTGTATAACCCTGTGCATAACATGTGGGGTCTTTTACAACTTTGTCATATGTACATTTTGTTTCATCGCCGTATTCATTACAGCCGTTTACACAGAGCTGCTTGTGTGAGTGAGTATCATTATCATAGGTGTACTTGTCGCCTGTATAAGAGTGAGCAAGCTGAGTGATTTCTCTTGTTGACTCGTGTGTACAAGCCTGGTGAGTATCTGTTTCTACGTTTGTACAGATAGTTTTCATAACACCTGCCTCAAGACAAGTTGCTGCTTTCTCAACGCCGTTATCTTTATAAACGTGTTCTCTCTTAACGATTGTTTCTTTTGAAAGTTCTGCATCGCAGTATTCACAAAGAATTGCTTTGTAACCATCTGCTTGACAAGTTGCTTTCAGCATTACAGTGTAATCTTCTTCAGCCTTATGATCTGTTGCAACCTTGTCCATCACTCTTGTTGTTGTATAAGTACAAGCCTCATATTCATCAGTTTCAGCGTTATCACACTTCTGATTCATAATACCTGTTGCGGAGCATGTGGGTTCAAGAGCAACTGTTGTATCAACAATATTATGCTCTCTCTTAACGATTACTTCTGTTCTTGTTCCGTTACATACTGAACATGTATATGTTCTTACGCCGGCTTTTTCACAGGAAGCTTTAGTTGTAACTTCGCTTGTTTCGGTGTGCTTAACTTCCTTCTCATAACCGCAATCACACTTGTCTATATGATATGTATCGTCTTTTTTAGTGTGAGTAGAGAAATTATGTTCAATAGCATCGAACTGAGCAGTTACTGTAAGGTCAGATGTAACATTTGTAAATACTTTGTCCCAACCGGTGAAGTTATAGTGATATGTATCATCGTAAGCCTTTGTTACAGTTGTGGGAGCAACAGCATCCTGACCACTAATAACAGTTGTTTCTGTTTTCTTTCCGTCGATTACAAATGTAACAGTATAAGTCTTGAGTGAACCCTTATGCTTTTCAAATGCAGCTTTAAGATTTGCTTCTGCTGTGTCAACTGTACTCTGCTCACTTGCGATAAGATTTTCATCAATATCGTTAGCATCCAGAACATCCTGAATTTCCTCTTTAGCTTCATCAGTAAGATCTGTATTCATAAGTGCAACAAGAGCATTCCAAGCAGCTTCATAATCATTATAAGAAGCTCTGTCAACATATTCATAATCCTTATGACTTGCATCGTTTTTACAGGTGTAAGTGTAATAACCCTGAGTCCATGTGCCGTCTGCAAGTTCGGGACGAGTAAGATTGGATTCTGACTTGGTTGTGTCGTAGTCGTGGCCTGTTGCTTTTGCTTCAACATATGATGTGTAATCACACTTGGTACAATATTCATATGCTCCCCAACCTATTTCTTCACATGTGGGAGCCTGTGCTGCTACCTGAACAAGATCAACATGATTTTCGGAATCCTTTTCACCGGTCTTTGCTTCTGTACTGAGCTTTGTATCACAGTCTTTACAATAGGTTACTTCGTTCCATGTCTTTTCGC
>CAYNIN010000068.1:0-9904 GCA_964397395.1 uncultured Faecalibacterium sp. | reverse complement strand
TGACGGACGTAAGCACGTTCCCGTATATGTAACAGAAGATATGGTTGGTCACAAACTCGGCGAATTTGCACCCACAAGAACCTTCAGAGGTCATGCAGGTTCCAAAACCTCAAACAACGGTAAATAAGTCGAAAGGAGTGTATTAAAGTGGAAGCAAAAGCAAAAGTTACTTTTGTGCGTATTGCACCTCGTAAGGTTCAGATCGTTCTTGACCTTATCAGAAATCAGCCCGCTGAAAAAGCCGCTGCAATTCTCAAATACACGCCTAAGGCAGCGTGTGAGGTTGTTGCAAAACTTTTAAAGTCAGCAATGGCTAATGCAGAAAACAAAGATATGGATATGTCAAGACTTTACGTAGCAGAATGTTACGCATGTCAGGGTCCCACTCTTAAGAGAATCAGACCCAGAGATAAGGGCAGAGCATACCGTATCAACAAGAAAACATCACATATCACCCTTGTACTCAAGGAAATGGAATAAGTTAGGAGGAGGTAAAACATGGGCCAGAAAATAAATCCCACCGGTCTGAGAATCGGCGTAATCAAGGATTGGGAATCTCGCTGGTACGCTAAGAAGAACACCTTCGGCGATACCCTCGTAGAAGACTATGAACTTCGTGAATATCTCCTTGAAACACTTGCTCCCGCAGGAGTACCCAAGGTTGAAATCGAACGTACAGCAAAGCGTGTACGCATCAATATTCACGTTGCAAAGCCCGGCATGGTAATCGGTCGTGGCGGCGCAGAAATTGAGAAACTCAAGGCTACAATCGAAAAGAAACTCGGCAAAGAAGTTTCTCTCAACATCATCGAAATCAAGAACCCCGACGTTAATGCTCAGCTCGTTGCTGAAAACATTGCTGCACAGCTCGAAAGAAGAATCAGTTTCCGCCGTGCTCTTAAGCAGGCTATCGGTCGTGCAATGAAGCTTGGCGCAAAGGGTATCAAATGTCAGGTATCAGGCCGTCTCGGCGGTGCTGAAATCGCAAGAAGCGAAACTTACAAAGAGGGTACAATTCCCCTTCAGACAATTCGTGCTGACATCGACTACGGTTTCGCAGAAGCAAAAACAACCTATGGCCGTATCGGCGTAAAGGTTTGGCTCTACAAGGGCGAAGTTCTTCAGGTTTCCAACAATGAGAAGCGTGAAAGACCTGCTCGTCGTAGACCCCGCAAGGAAAACAAAGAAGGAGGAGCTAAATAATGTTATTACCTAAGCGTGTTAAAAGACGTAAGGTTCAGCGTGGCCGTCTTAAAGGTACTGCTCATAAGGGCAACACAGTAACCTACGGTGATTACGGTCTTGTAGCTCTCGAACCTTCATGGATCAATTCAAGACAGATCGAAGCAGCCCGTATCGCTATGACTCGTTACATCAAGCGTGGCGGTCAGGTTTGGATCAAGATTTTCCCTGATAAGCCCATCACTCAGAAGCCTGCTGAAACCCGAATGGGTTCCGGTAAAGGTTCACCCGAATATTGGGTAGCCGTTGTTAAACCCGGCAGAGTAATGTTCGAAATCAAGGGTGTTGATGAAGCAGTTGCTCGTGAGGCTATGCGTCTTGCAGCTAACAAGCTTCCCATCAAGTGCAAATTCGTTACTAAAGCAGAACAGGAAACAGAAAAGGGTGGTGAACAGTAATGAAAGCAAGTGAAATCAGAAAACTGTCCGCCGCAGAGATGGACGCAAAGCTCGCAGAACTCAAGAAAGAGCTTTTCAACCTTCGCTTCCAGCAGGCTGTTAACCAGCTTGACAACCCCATGAGAATCAGCGCTGTTAAAAAAGATATCGCCAGAATCAAAACTGTTAAAAGAGATATCGAACTTCACGGCGCAAATTCTTAAGAAAGGGAGGACTGAACAATGAGCGAAAGAAATCTCAGAAAGACTCAGGTCGGCATCGTATCAAGCGATAAGATGGACAAGACAGTAGTAGTTACAATCAAGGACAAGGTTAGACATCCTCTTTACAAGAAGATTGTTAACCGTACCGTTAAGATTAAGGCACACGATGAAAACAACGAGTGCGGAATCGGCGACAGAGTTCTTGTTATGGAAACCCGCCCTCTTTCAAAAGATAAGAGATGGCGTGTTGTAGAAATCATCGAAAAAGCCAAATAATTGGTGCAACTTAAAGGAGGCCAAACACAATGATCCAGCAGCAGACTTATCTTAAAGTTGCTGATAACACAGGTGCTAAAGAAATCATGTGCATTCGTGTTCTCGGCGGCACAGGTAGAAGATATGCTAACATCGGTGACGTCATTGTTGCTTCTGTTAAGAAGGCAGCACCGGGCGGCATCGTTAAAAAGGGCGACGTTGTTAAGGCAGTAGTTGTACGTACTGCAACAGGCGTTCGCCGTGATGACGGCACATACATTCGTTTCGACGAAAACGCAGCCGTAATCATTAAGGAAGATAAAAATCCCAAGGGTACACGTATCTTTGGTCCGGTAGCAAGAGAACTTCGTGATAAGGACTATCTCAAAATTCTCTCACTTGCTCCCGAAGTACTTTAAGGAGGTGTCACGATGAGTAAAGTTCATGTTAAAACAGGCGACACAGTCGTTGTTATCAACGGTAAGGATCGTGGCGCAAGAGGTAAAGTAATGGAAGTAAGCCCCTCAGAAGGCAAGGTAATTGTTGAGAAGGTTAACGTTGTTAAGAAGCACGTTAAACCTCGCAAGATGGGCGAACAAGGCGGCATCATTGAGGCAGAAAGCGCACTTTACGCATGTAAGGTTCAGCTCGTATGTCCCAAGTGCGGCAGACCCACAAGAGTAGGTCACGTAATTGACGAAAAGGGCAAGAAGATGCGTGCTTGCAAGCACAGCGACTGCCTTGCTAAGTTTGAATAAGGGAGGAACATGACAATGGCAAGATTAAAAGAAGCTTACGTCAAAGAGGTTGCACCTCAGTTGATGAAGAAGTTCGGTTATAAGAGCGTTATGCAAATCCCCAAACTTGATAAGGTCGTTATCAACGTTGCTTGCGGTGAAGCAATCGCAAACTCAAAGGTTATTGACGCTGTTGTGTCTGACCTCAGACAGATCACAGGTCAGCAGCCCGTTCTTTGCAAGGCAAAGAAATCAGTAGCAAACTTCAAACTCCGTGAAGGCATGGTTATCGGTGCTAAAGTTACACTTCGTGGTGAAAAGATGTATGAATTTGTTGACAGATTCTTCAATCTCGCTCTCCCCAGAGTTCGTGACTTCAGAGGTATCAACCCCAACGCATTCGACGGTAGAGGTAACTACTCCGTAGGTATCAAGGAACAACTTATTTTCCCTGAAATCGACTACGATAAGATCGACAAGGTTCGTGGTATGGACATCTGCTTCGTAACCACAGCCAACACAGACGAAGAAGCAAGAGAGCTCCTTACACTTATGGGCGCTCCCTTCGAGAAATAATTAAGGAGGTAAGTTAAAATGGCTAAGACTTCAATGAAAGTTAAACAGCAGAGAACTGCAAAGTACTCTACAAGAGCATATAACAGATGCAAAATCTGCGGCAGACCTCACGCTTATCTCCGTAAGTACGGAGTATGCCGTATCTGCTTCAGAGAACTTGCTCACGCAGGTCAGATTCCCGGCGTGAAAAAAGCAAGTTGGTAAGCAATTGCTAATATTTAAGGAGGTAAAGGAATAATGCAAGTAACAGACGCAATCGCAGATATGCTTACAAGAATTCGTAATGCTAATGCAGCAAAACACGATTCAGTTAAAATTCCTGCATCCAACATGAAGAAGGCAATTGCTCAGATTCTTGTTGATGAAGGTTATATCAAGAGCTTCACCGTTGAAGAAGACGGTAAGCAGGGTATCATGGACGTACAGCTTAAGTACGGTCCTAACAAGACTCAGGTTATCACAGGACTCAGAAGAGTTTCCAAACCCGGTCTCAGAATTTACACAAACTGTGAAGATATGCCCAAGGTAATGAAAGGTCTCGGCATTGCAATCCTTTCAACACCCAAGGGTATCATGACAGACAAAGAAGCTCGCAAGGCTAACGTTGGCGGCGAAGTTCTTTGCTTTGTTTGGTAAGGAGGTGCTGACATGTCAAGAATAGGTAGAGCTCCCATCACAATTCCCGCAGGAGTTGAAGTTGTTGTTGACGGCAGCACAGTTACCGCTAAGGGTGCTAAGGGCACACTTACAAAAACTATGCACAGCAACATCACAATCGTTAAGGAAGGCGACGTTATCACAGTTACTCGCCCCAACGATAACAAAGAAAACAGATCACTTCACGGTCTTACTCGTACACTTATCGCTAACATGATTGAAGGCGTAGCAAACGGTTACAAGAAAGAACTTGAAATCAACGGTATCGGTTACCGTTGCGAAAAGAAGGGCAAGGACCTTGTTATGAAAATCGGTTACTCACATGACGTTATCATGACTGAGCCCGAAGGCATTACAGTTGAAGTTCCTTCTCCCAACAAAGTAATCGTTTCAGGTGCTGACAAAGAAAAAGTTGGCCAGTTTGCAGCAGAAATTCGTGAAAAGAGACTTCCCGAACCTTACAAGGGCAAGGGTATCAAGTATGTTGACGAATACATCCGCCGCAAAGAAGGTAAAGCCGGTAAGGGTAAATAAGATTGGTAAAGGAGTGACATTTAAATGGTTTCAAGAAAAGATTCTAACAAATCAAGACAGAAGAGACAGAAGAGAGTACGTGCTAAAATCAGCGGTACTGCTGCATGTCCCCGTCTTAACGTATACCGTTCACTCAGCCACATCTACGCTCAGTTAATCGACGACGTAAACGGTGTTACCCTTGCGTCAGCATCAACTGTTGAAAAGGAATTTACTGAGTACGGCGGTAACAAAGAAGCAGCTCACAAAGTGGGCGAAACATTAGCAAAACGTGCTCTCGAAAAAGGCATTGAAGAATGCGTTTTCGACAGAGGCGGTTACATCTATCACGGTCGTGTACAAGAGCTTGCAGAAGGCGCTCGTGCCGGCGGCCTGAAGTTCTAAGCAAGGAGGAAATTGATTATGACTAAAATTGATGCATCAGCTTATGAACTTACAGAACGTGTTGTAGCCATTAACCGTGTATCAAAGACAGTTAAGGGTGGTAGAATTTTCAAGTTCGCTGCTCTCGTAGTTGTTGGTGACGGCAATGGCATCATCGGATTCGGTCTTGGCAAATCAGGTGAAGTTCCTGACGCTATCCGCAAGGGTATCGAAGATGCTAAGAAGAATCTCATCAAGGTTTCTCTCAAGGGCACAACAATCCCTCATGAGATTATCGGTAAGTTCGGTGCAGGCGTAGTTCTTCTTAAGCCTGCTGCTCCCGGTACCGGTGTTATCGCTGGCGGCCCCGTTCGTGCCGTTGTTGAAACAGTCGGTATCAAGGATATTCGTACAAAGGCTCTTCGTTCAAACAATCCCTGCAACGTTGTAAGAGCCACAATTGACGGTCTTTCAAAACTTCGCAACGTTGAAGAAGTTGCTGAAATTCGTGGCAAGACTGCAAAAGAAATCTTAGGTTAAGGAGGACTTTGAAAATGGCAGACATTAAGATTACTCTCAAAAGAAGCCTCATCGGTTGCAAAAAGGATCAGATTGCAACAGTTAAGTCACTTGGCCTCAAGAAAATCGGCGATGTAGTTGTTCAGCCGGACAACGCACAGACTCAGGGTAAGGTGAAGAAAGTTTCACACCTTATCGAGACAGCCGAAGCTTAATAGAGGAGGTGCGCAAAATGAAATTACATGAACTTTCACCCGCAACCGGCTCAACAAAAGAGCGTAAACGTATCGGTCGTGGTCCCGCTTCAGGTCAGGGTAAAACCGCCGGTAAAGGTCACAAAGGCCAGAAGGCTCGTGCCGGTAGAGGTATGCGTCCCGGTTTTGAAGGCGGTCAGATGCCCCTTCAGAGAAGACTTCCCAAAAGAGGTTTTAACAACATTTTCGGTACAGAAATGGCAATTGTTAACGTTGCTGCACTTGATAAGGCTTATGCCGCAGGTGAAACAGTAACAGTTGAATCCCTCATCGAAAAGGGTCTTGTTAAGAAGGCTCTTGACGGTGTTAAAGTTCTCGGTCACGGCGAGCTTACAAAAGCTCTTACAGTTCAGGTTAATGCTTTCAGTGAATCTGCAAAGCAGAAAATCGAAACTGCAGGCGGAAAGACCGAGGTGATCTGATATGATTAGTACTTTCATAAATGCATGGAAAGTTGCAGACCTTCGTAAGAAGATTCTCTTTACAGCACTTATAGTATTGATTTTCAGAATCGGTGCAGCAATCCCCGTTCCTTTCACAAACATTATGGACGGTATTGTTGATCCTGAAGCAGAAACATTTATGAACTACCTGAGCATGATGACAGGTGAAGCATTCAACTACGGTACAATCTTCGCCCTCTCCATCACGCCCTACATTAACAGTTCAATCATCATCCAGCTTCTCTCCGTTGCTATTCCCGCCCTTGAGAAACTCTCAAAGGAAGGCGAAGAAGGCAGAAAGAAGATTGGCAAAATCACAAGATATACAACAATCGCTCTTGCTCTTTTACAGAGTACGGCATACTTTATCTACCTTAGAAGTCAGGAAGTTGTCGGCACTGACGGTACAGTAAGTTATCTTCTTGTAACCGATGCCAACGGCGAACTCTTCACAGGCTTCTCCGCAGTTCTTCAGGGCTTGGTAATTATCCTTTGCCTGACTGCAGGTTCATGCTTCGTTATGTGGCTGGGCGAACAGGTTAACGAAAAGGGTATCGGTAACGGTATCTCAATCATCCTTTTCGCAGGTATCGTTTCACGTATCCCCACAATGATTTATATGATGTATGCATACATTCTTCAGGGCGGTGCTTACTATGCACTCGTTCCCATCATGATAGTTTGTATGATTGCAATGATTGCCTTCATCGTATGGATGGACAACGCAGAAAGAAGAATTCCCGTTCAGTATGCAAAGAGAGTTGTTGGCCGTAAGATGTACGGCGGTCAGAGCACACATATTCCCATCAAGGTTAATATGTCAGGTGTTCTTCCCGTTATCTTTGCTTCATCAATTCTTTCAGTTGTACCCACAGTACAGATGTTCATTGATGAAGATAAAATCACAGGCACAGGTTGGGAAACATTCTTCAATATGTTCTCAACAACTCATTGGTTCTATGCTATTGTTTATTTCTTCCTGATTCTCTTCTTTGCTTACTTCTATGCAAGCATTCAGTACAATCCGGTTGAAATGGCTAACAACATCAGAAAGAACAGCGGTATGATTCCCGGTATCCGTCCGGGCAAACCCACATCGGATTACATCAGAAAGATTCTCAGCAGAATTACACTTCTCGGTGCATTGCTTCTCTCAGTAGTTGCTCTGTTCCCCAATATTGTAACTCTCTTCACAAATCTTATCGGTTCACCGATGACTCTTTCTCTGGGCGGTACTTCACTTATCATCGTTGTTGGTGTTGCACTTGAAACAGTTAAGCAACTTGAAAGCCAGATGATGATGAGACACTACAAAGGCTTCCTTGACTAATCTGAAATAAGGAGATACAAAAAATGAAGTTAATTCTTTTAGGTGCTCCCGGTGCAGGTAAGGGTACACAGGCAGAATTTATCTGCAATCACCTTTCAATTCCTGCAATTTCAACAGGCAACATAATCCGTGCTGCTCTTAAGGCAGAAACGGAAATGGGTTTAAAAGCCAAGGAATTTATAAACAACGGTCAGTTAGTTCCCGATGATGTTGTAATCGGCATCATCAAGGAACGCCTTGCCGAGAAGGACTGCGAAAACGGTTTCATTCTCGACGGTTTCCCCAGAACAATTCCTCAGGCTGAAGCTCTTGATGAAATGGGCATTGAAATTGATAAAGTTATTGATATTGAAGTTCCCGATGAAGAAATCACCAAGAGAATGTCAGGAAGAAGAGTATGTCCCAAGTGCGGCAACTCTTATCACCTGATTTATAAACAACCCCAGGTTGAGAACACCTGCGACAGTTGCGGTGAGGCTCTTGTTCTCAGAGCTGACGATCATCCCGATACGGTTATGGAAAGACTTGAAGTTTATCACAGTCAGACAGAACCTTTGAAGGATTTCTATGAAAAGAAAAACAAACTTTTCATTGTTGAGGGCCAGGAAGAAGTGGCAGACACTTCCGCACTTGTTCTCAAAGCGTTGGAGGAATAAGCATGATAGTGCTCAAGACCACTCGTGAGTTATCTCTTATGAGAGAGGCTTGCAGAATTTCGGCAGGAGCATTAAGAGTGGCCGGTGAAGCTGTCAGACCGGGTATTTCAACCCGTGAGATTGACAGGATAGCCTATGACTATATAATCAGTCAAGGTGCAGAACCTAACTTTCTTAACCTTTACGGTTTTCCGGCTACTGCATGCATTTCCATAAATGATGAGGTCATTCATGGAATACCAAGTGAAAAGCGCATTCTGAAAGACGGTGACATAGTTTCCATCGACCTGGGTGCGAAGATAAACGGCTATAACGGTGACAATGCCGCCACTTTTGCCTGCGGAAACGTAAGTGACGAGGCAAAGCGGCTGATGGATACAACGAGAGAAAGTCTTTATGAGGCAATCAAGTTCGCTGTACCCGGCGGCAAACTCGGCGATATAAGCCATGCAGTTCAGCGCTACTGCGAAGAACGAGGCTATGGCGTTGTCCGTGAATATACGGGACACGGCATTGGCAAGGCATTACATGAAGACCCAAGTGTGCCAAACTACGGCACACCCGGCCGAGGCGTACGCCTGTTACCGGGCATGACAATCGCTATTGAGCCGATGATTAACCAAGGTACTGCAAGAGTCAAAGTCCTGCCTGACGGTTGGACAGTTAAAACCCTTGACTCGAAACTGTCGGCACATTTTGAGCATACGGTGGCTATCACAAAAGACGGCCCCGTAATCCTCACAAGAGAGTGAGGCCCTTATGGAGTTCAAAAGAGGACAGTTGGTCCGCAGTCTTAAAGGTCACGATAAAGGTGAACTTTTCGTAATAGCGGACATTGCACAAAACAAAGTCTTTTTGTGTAACGGCAAAGGCCGCAAACTTGAAAAGCCTAAAGCCAAAAACGTCAGACACGTTGCTCTGACAGATGTTACACTTGACGAGGACTCAATGGCAACAAATCGAAAGCTTAGAAAAACAATAAATAAAATAGCGGACCCAAGGGGGTAAAGTTATGTCAAAACAGGATATGATCGAAATCGAAGGTACTGTTGTTGAGGCTCTGCCTAACGCAACGTTCCAGGTCGAACTCGAAAACGGTCACAAAATTTTAGCGCATATTTCCGGTAAGCTGAGAATGAATTACATTCGAATCCTTCCCGGTGACAAGGTTACAGTCGAAATGTCTCCATACGACTTAACCCGTGGACGCATAACATGGAGATCAAAATAAACCTGACATTTTTGAATTTAAAGGAGGCAATCCTATGAAAGTCAGACCTTCTGTAAAGAAAATATGTGAAAAATGCAAGGTAATCAAACGTAAAGGTAAAGTTATGGTTATCTGCGAAAATCCGAAACACAAACAGCGTCAAGGCTAATTGACGTAAACAATTTAGGAGGTGCAACTGAGAAATGGCTCGTATTTCAGGTGTTGACCTGCCCAGAGATAAGAGAGTTGAAATCGCTCTTACTTATATCTTTGGTATCGGTCGTAAAACTGCAAGCGACATCATTGCTGCAACAGGTATCAATCCCGACACAAGAGTTAAGGATCTTACCGAAGATGACGTTTCAAAACTTCGTGAGTACATCGACCACAACGTAAAGGTTGAAGGTGATCTCAGAAGAGAAACAGCATTTGATATTAAAAGACTTATTGAAATTGGTTGCTATCGTGGTGTTCGCCACAGAAAAGGCCTTCCCGTAAGAGGTCAGCGTTCAAAGACAAACGCTCGT
>CAYNIN010000067.1:0-9958 GCA_964397395.1 uncultured Faecalibacterium sp. | reverse complement strand
CTTTCGTACTCTAATATATTTCCTCAGATATGGAGGAATACATAATGTCAAACAGGATGTTGTCGATAGTTTTTCAAAAAAATAAGTATGTGTTGATATTTTTTTGAAAAGGTGATATTATTTATGTTAGGTAAGTGAAGTAATTTTCTGTTTATGGTGAAGTAATATGGCAGATAAAGATTTAAAAAAACTCAGCAAACTTGAAATTTTAGAGCTTTTGTTAGAACAGACAAAAGAAAAAGAAACTCTGAAAGAAGAACTCAGTAAACTAAAAAAAGAAACAGAGAGACAAGACAGACTGTTAGAACTTGAAAATGCAGTTAAGGAAATGTCTGTGACTGTAAAAAGAACATTTGAAAAGCAGAATACATACACCGATTTTTATGCTCCGGATAAAGATATTTATTGCAGACTGCTTATTTTTTTAGTTGCAGATGAAAATAATTTTGCCTTGCTTCCTGAGGATTTACAAAGGGATATTAAGTTGCGTATCAGAGGTGTGCTTGATGGCGAACAAAAATTTTGATTTTCCTGAAACAGAGGAAATTGAAAAAGAAATAAAAAGGCTCAGGTATAAGAAAAAATATAAGTTCTCAGTCAGAAGTACGGTTTTTACACTGATAACGGTTGCGGCTGTTGCCGTGCTTGTGGCAACGCTCTGGATGCCTGTTTTGCAAATATACGGAAGTTCAATGGCACCAAGTCTTATTGACGGCGAAATTGTTGTTTCAACCAAGTCTTCAGATTTTATAACAGGTGATATAGTTGCTTTCTATTATAATAACAATGTGCTTATTAAAAGAGTAATTGCAACATCGGGACAATGGGTTAACATAGATAATGACGGAACTGTTTTTGTTGATGGTGTAGAGATTGATGAGCCATACATAACAGAAAAAGTTTCGGGTGACTGTGATATTAAAATGCCATATCAGGTACCTGAGGGTAGGCTTTTTGTAATGGGTGATCACCGAAGCGTTTCTGTTGATTCAAGAAACAGTGCAATCGGTTGTATTTCACAAGAAGAAATTGTTGGCAAAATCATTTTCAGAGTATGGCCTGCAGACAGATTCGGCGCAATTGATTAAGTTTCATAAAAAATAGTGTTGTTAAAGGAAAGGAGGGTAAGCAATGCAAGGCTTGCGGAAAAGAATTGCAGAAGTTCTGCGTCTGTCTTTGCTTGAAAAGAGATGGCGCAACGTGGCACGTTTTTTCGCCTTTGCTGTTGTATTCTGTACAACTTATATGCTTATTCTTCCTGCAATAACAATGGAAAAAGAAACTTTTTGCAGTTTACAGGAGCATACGCACGAAGAAAACTGTTATGTTATTGAAAGCAAATTGATTTGTCCTTACGAAGAAGTTGTTACAACCGATAAAACTTCAAATCAGGATAGTACTGCTACGGAAGAAACGACTGCAGAAGAAACAACCGCAGAGGAAACAACCGCAGAAGAAACAACCGCAGAAGAAACAACTACAGCAGAAACAACTGCAGCAGAAACAACTGCAGAAGAAATTACAACAGAGGAAACAACCGAAGCAGTACATAAGCATACAGAGGAATGTTATGAATATACTGAAACTTTAATTTGTGACCTTACGGAACATACCCATGAGGAAGGGTGCTTTATTGGCGAACTTGCAACAACTGAGGAAACGGATGTAAGCGGGGAAGAGGATCGGGAAACTACCTCAGAGGAGGTTTCATCTGACGTAGAAATTCAAATCAAAGCTCAACAACAGGACGAATGGAAAGAGATAATATATGACTATGCTGCCGACCTGGATAAAGATACTCTTTCATCTCTCGAAAGTCTTTCTCAGGAAGACCGCTACAGAACTTTAAAAATGAATTATCTCTCAGAAACCTTGCCTGAATATGATGAGTTTATTGCAGAACTCGACCGCTTTTATGAAGAAGAGGATGCAGAAGGCGAAGAAGCGTACTATACCAAAATAAAGAATCAAACGACCTTTGCTTACGCTTATTATCAGTGCGTTGAGGATTTATATGAATATATTCAGAAACCTGACAAGTTGCTTGATTTGTGGGATTACTTCAGCAATTCGCCTCAAGCCTATGTTACGGAAACAACAAGCGAAATGCAGTTTAACTTTATTAACTATAATTACGGAAATGTAAATAAATATGATACATCGGTTATTACTCCGGTTATTATTCACGGCACCAGTCCGAGTGCTGCTTATGGCGTTGGTGAATGGTGGCGAGGAATAGTTGTTGAATACAACTCTGATTATGATTATTATTATGTTTCAAAGGTTAAATATGATTCATCTAATGTTAATACCGTTTATTCATTAGAAGCCACAACCGATAAAGGCTTTATAATTATGATTTGGGCAGATGACCCCACAGGTGCTTTTAGCCTTACTGCTTCTGTTACTGAAGGGGATATAGTCAATGTTTCTTTTGATCCCACAACAGTCAACTCGGGATATAAAAGTTCAGGCTACGGCACAATAAGCTTCAGTCCGTCTTCAGAACTTGTTTTAGGTAAAGAAGAAAAAGACAATACAGACGAGTTGCATATTGCGGAATCTGTTGACACATATAACCTTATCACCGTAAACCTTTATGATTACGGCTCAAATATCAACGATTATTACAAAAAAGATACATATGAATATCCCGGTTTCCAGCAGGATTACGGTACCAGAACGACTCTAAGTTCAATTCTGCAATATAATTTCAATTTCGGCAACACGGTAACGGCTGATCTGCTTGCAGGTATTACCAATGTTACATCAACTGCTGTAAGCGGCTCTATTAACAAGTCTAACACGACTTCACCGGGTAATATGCCGACAGAAGGTACAATGGGCTATGTTTTGGGAGAAGACGGTTACCCCCAAACAATTAACGGCACAAGCCTTGCTTATCTTTTCAGCGATAACGTTTATGCGAAAAAGCAAAACACCGACAACATCAACGGTTTATTTCAGCAGGTGGCAGAAACGGGAGAATATTATTATAACAGCCGTTTAAATCATGCACAGTTTGATCCGGAAAGCAATACCTTTGTTCTTTACGATGAAAGAATTACACCGAATTTTATGATGTATCCCTTCGGTAACTTTATGCCCTTTTTTGACATAGTTAACGATTCAAAAAAATCCAGTGAAATTGACGGCGATTATCTTCTTGAAATAGCAAAAAGTGCAAACTACAAATACAAAAACGGTGAGGGTGTGAACCAGGAAAACGGAGAAGTAAATGAATATCTGGGCTTATACAGAGCTCTTACAAGTTTTGTGAGCATAATGGACAGTACCTATTCGTCAGGCTGGACGGCAAGCACGGCAACCAACCGTTATTTTCAACTGAGTGGCATTAAGGATTCTTCGGGAAATTATGTCACCGTTTCTGACGAAGATCTGTCAGATTTATATACCCTTGACTATGATGAGCCTTCCGATTTCTATTTCGGCATGGATATGGAAATGAACTTTATGCAGCCCAAGGATGGTCTTACAGGCACAACCGGAGAGGAAGAACTTGTTTTCTATTTCACAGGTGACGATGACGTGTGGGTATATATTGATAACGTGCTTTTTCTTGATCTTTCAGGTATACACCGTCATGTCGGCGGCAAAATAGATTTTGTAAACGGCGTGGTTACTTACTATGAACTTTTAACGTCAACGGGTGATGTTTCGGAAGAACCATATAAAGAAGAATCCTTTGAAGAGATCCTTATAAGAGCAGGTCAAAGCACAGAAACTCTTAATAGTATAGGTACATTTAAAAATTACACCTTACATAATTTCAAGTTTTATTATATGGAAAGAGGCTCAGGTTCAGGTGTTTGCCGAATGAATTTCAATTTGCCTCTTGTTGACGATAACACTATTACAGTCACTAAGGAAATCTCGACAGAAGACGGAGAACTTTTAAAGGTTTTGGGTGATCCGGACTATAAGTTTATGATAAAGAAGGCTGTCAGCGATAGCGAAAAAACTGATGAACTTTTCTTCGCTGCAAACACGAAATATCAGATAGTAGACTCTGCCGGTAACTGGATAAGAGATGCTGTTACTGACGAGGAAGGCGTCATTACGGTTAAAGCCGGTGAGACTGCTATTTTCCCTGTAACTGAGGAAATGCTGGAAAGTGATCTGCGCTATTATGTATGTGAACTGATTGACAGCGATATCTCGGGTCAGTACGGCGATATTTATGTTGACAACGAGGTTGTTAAAAAAGAGGTTAACGGAATTGTTGTTTCCGGTGAAACCTTCGACCATTTTCACAGTAATATTAAAAATGTTATGGAAGGTGACACATCATTTTATTATGACAATCTTGTCACTTTCTCTGAACTTGGTGCTTTACAGATAACAAAAGAAATTGTGGGCGAGGGAACAGAAGAGGCCTTTGACTTTGAGGTCGCTTTCGACTCAATACCGATTCAGGAAGGAACTGAATATACCCATATCGCACCTGACGGAACAGAAACAACGGCAACGGTGGAAACTGAGGGTATTATAAGCCTTAAAGCAAATGAAAGTGCTTTAATTGAAGGTTTGCTTGCGGGCAGTGTGTTCACCGTCAGTGAAACCGATGAAAGCAGAGGCGATTACACTCTTTATTTTGCAGAAAGTGAACACTATACAACTGATGGCGACACAGCAACAGGCATAATTTTACCTGCTTCTACCATTAAGCCGATTGTTTTGACAGCGACAAACACGGAAAGAGGTGCTTGTGTCGAGGTCAGCGGTACAAAAAGTCTTACTTATGCTGACGGTATGAGTCACAATTATAACTTTGTGCTTTCTCAGGTTACAGATCCGAGCGGAGAAACATCGGTTGATTCGGGAAAGGTTATGGAAAAGGAAATAACCGTAAACGGAGAAGCAGGCGAACCGACAAGTGCTGACTATTCTTTCGTTCTGAATTATTACGATTCTGTTGTGAGTGAAGGAACGCAGAAATATTACTATAAACTTTATGAAAAAACATCTGAAAGTTTACTTGAAAGTACAATTTTTGACACAGATATTTATGTTATAGAGGTCACCGTAACAAAAAATGAGCAGCTGCTTACAGCTGAGCTTACAGCAGCATATAAAAACGGTGAACTTACGGAAAACTATTCCTTTGACTTTGAAAATACTCTTATCGGTCAGTTGACAGTTTCAAAGCAGGTTGTTGATGCACAGGAATTTAACCTTGAGCAAACATCTTTCCCCTTTGAAGTCTATATTGAATATGAGGGACAGTCTTTGAACGGAAGTTACAGTTTGTTTGTTACTGACAGTTCTGATAATGTTACTGAAAGCACTCTTGCTTTTGAACAAGGCAAGGCAACAGTAAATCTTTGTCACGGTGAAAGTTTCACTCTTAAAGGTATACCGATTACCTCTCAGGTAACGGTAACCGAAACAGCAGAAGGCTTTTACTCTTATTACACCGTCAACGGTGAGGAAGAAATGAACATCTCAAATGTTGCGCAGCTGACAATAAGCTCCGGCAACAATTCTGTTGAATTTACCAACATAACAGGACATGTTCTTCCTGAAACCGGTGGCAACGGAACCTATTTGTATATAATCGGGGGACTGCTCACGGCTTTGAGTTCTGTCTTCCTGCTCTGTTATAAAAATTACAGGGGAAGGAGGCGAAAACGCTCAAAGGCTTGAGGACACCTGATTATATAAAACAAAAGAAACAACTCCTGCGGGAGAAAAAAGAAAGGAAAATATTATGAAAAAGGCAAACAAATTTTTCAGCGTAGTACTTGCTCTCGTTCTTGTACTCGCAATGGCAATCCCTGCATTTGCAGCAGAAACAGGCACAATCGAAATTACAAAGGCCGCTTCAGGACATACTTATACTGTTTATAAGATGCTCGATTTCACAGCGGCAGGTGAAGGCGGTGTTTATACCGTTGCTGACGGTTGGCTCGATTTCTTTAAGGGCGAAACAGCCGCAAATTATTTCACTGTAACTGAACAGACAAGTGACGGTAAAACATCTAATATAGTTACATTGAAAAGCGGTGCTGATGTTGATGCAGCTCTTGCACAGGCGGCTATTGCTTATGCAGAAAAAAATAATATTACTGCCGATGCTTCAACAACTGCAACCACAGATACAGTTACCTTCAGCGGTCTTGATCTCGGCTACTATGCAGTTGACACAACAGTAGGTACAGTTTGCTTGCTTACAAACACAAATTCAAAAACAACCGTAACCGAAAAGAACAGCGTTCCCACTCTTGAAAAGAAGATCCTTGAGGGTAGTGCGGAAGTTGATGCAAACAATGCTGCAATCGGCGACACAGTTACATATCAGGTGAAAATCAAAGTTGGTGAGGGTGCAGAAAAATATGTAATGCACGATAAGATGAGCGAAGGGCTTACCTTTGGCAGCGTTACAAGCGTTAAGGTTGGCGAAACCGATCTTTCAGAAAAAGATTATACAGTTTCCAAAACTGCAGATGACGATTGCACTTTCGAGGTTGCTTTCACAGATGCTTATTTAGCAACACTTGCAGTTGACACAGAAATCGTTGTAACTTACACAGCTACACTTAACAGCAATGCCATAGTAGGTTCCGACGGTAACGCCAACACAGCTTGGCTTGCATACGGTGACGACGTTTGGACTGATACAGATGAAGACGGCGTTGTAGACGAAGGCGAAGAAGAACCCGAAACAACAGTTGAAGACACCGTTATCACATACACAACAAAGCTTACCGTTAACAAGATTGGTGACGATGACGAACCTCTTGCAGGCGCAGGTTTCACACTTACAGATGCTGACGGGAAAACATATGAAGTTGTTGTAAGTGATGACGGAACAACCTTCACATGGACAGGCCTTAAGGAAGGCACTTACACACTCGTTGAAACAACTGTTCCCGCAGGTTATAACAAAGCTGCTGACATTGTATTTAAAATTACTTGCGAAGAACCCACGGTGGTTGAAACAGGTTCAGAAAAAGCAACTTGGTCAGATAACAGCGATTATGTAGGAACTGACGGCTCAGTTTTCACTGCAACCGTTAAAAACCTTACAGGTGAAACTCTTCCCGAAACAGGCGGTATCGGTACAACAATCTTCTATATTGTTGGCGGTCTTCTTGTTGTAGGTGCAGTTATTCTTCTTATCACAAAGAAGAAGATGTCTGCTGAAGTATAATTTTAAATTGCCAATGGGACTTTAAGTCCCGTTGGCTTCTCCAAGAGCCGATATATTCGACTTTTGGAAAAGCCAACAAAGTTGTCAAACTAATTTTTGCAGGATGTAATCAAATGAAAAAGCACGGTACCACTATACTTTTAATAATTATATTTGTTATTGGTCTTTGCATATTGCTTTATCCCACTTTCAGCGATTGGTGGAACAGCAAGCATCAATCTCAGGTCATTGCTGCCTACATGGAAAATGTGTCCGACATTGCCGAAGAAGATAAAACGTATTATTTTGAAAAAGCGGCAGCTTTTAATGATATGCTTAAAGAAAGAGCCGGATATCAGTTCATTTCTGACAGTGAATTGCAGGAGTACAAAAAAATTCTTGACATTTCAGGCTCAGGTATTATGGGATATATTGAAATTCCTGTAATTGATGTTTCTTTGCCCATATATCACACGGTATCGGAATCTGTTTTGCAGGTTGCCGTCGGTCATATTGAGTGGTCAAGCCTTCCGGTTGGAGGTGAAAGCACTCATTGTGTACTTTCGGGTCACAGAGGTCTTCCTTCGGCAAAGCTTTTCACAAATCTTGATAAGCTTTCTGTCGGTGATGTTTTTATGATAAGTGTTCTTGAACAAGTGTTTACTTATCAGGTTGATCAGATACTCATTGTTGAGCCTGAGGATGTTTCTGCTTTAGGTATCGTTGAAGGAGAGGATCTTTGTACTCTTGTTACCTGTACACCTTACGGTATTAATTCTCACAGACTTCTTGTCAGAGGTCACCGTATTGAAAATTTAGAAGAGGATAGCCCTCTTATTGTGACGACAGAGGCTCAGCAGATTGATCCCCTTATGGTTGCGCCTGTTGTTGCGGCACCATTGCTTTTGATTTTGCTTATATATGTTATGATAAAATACAGAAAAAAGAAATGAAGGAAAGGATGAGAAGGGTGAAAAAAGCAGGCTGTTTTTTGCTTTGTCTTGTTTTGAACTTGTGGTTGCTGAGTGTAGGCTGTATTGCATCCGGCGGACAGAAAATCAGGGTACAATATTCCACTCAGGAAACTGTATTATCCGATGCTGTATTTGAACTGTACCGTATAGGCGAATATAGCGACGGTGTCATAATACCTGATGCTGATTTTTCTTCTTATCAGATATCCTTCGACATTTCTGATGCAGAAAAAGCATCTGTTTTTGCAACGACTCTTTCAGCCTATGTTTCAAGAGATAAAATTAAGCCCTTGTATACAGATAGCACAGATGAATCGGGAATTGCAGATTTTGATGATGTAGTATTTCAAGAAGGTGCATATCTTCTGATGGCAGAAAAGTACAGCCTTGACGGATATGTTTATTTTGCTGAACCGGTTGTCGTGGCCATACCTTCCGGTGAGCAAGATACTGTTACGCTGAGTGTAAAATATAAACGAGAAAATGAAAATGGTCTAACAGCTTACCGTGTTCTCAAATCATGGTCCGATGACACCAAGCAGGCAAGACCTGACAGTATTAGAGTACAACTTCTTAAAGATGGCGAAATTTATGATACGGTAGTTCTCAATTCAGAGAATAATTGGCGTTATGAGTGGAATAATCTGTCAGCTGCTTATAACTGGATTGTAGCGGAAAAGGATATTCCCGAGGGCTATCAGCTTTCAATTTCGTGTTCTGACAAGACCTTTGTTATGAAAAATCTGTTTGTCAGAACTCCTGAAAGTGCAACTGCATCAAAAGAAGAAACAACGGCAAAAACTCCTAACGTGACTGATGATGACGGTAATAAAGACGGTCAACCCCTTGATGAAAAGTTACCTCAAACAGGCTCTTTGCGTTGGCCTATACCTTATCTTGCTATGGCGGGTGTACTTGTTTTTACAATGGGATATGTGAAGTATATGAAGAAAGAAGATGCTGATGAATAAAAGAAAAGGAAAATTTCTGATGACCGTTGGCGGTTTGTTGGTTTTTGCAGCGTTGTTTCTGGCGATGTATAACAACTACGTTGAAAAACAGGCTGATGAAATTTCACGACAGGCACTTGATGAATTGAATAATTTGCCGATATCAACTGAAAGTATACCTTATTATGTTCTTGATCCCGATATGGATATGCCGGTGAAAACTGTTAACGGCAGGGATTATGTGGGAACTCTCAGTATCCCTGTCTATGATCTGGAACTTCCTGTTATTGCTCAATGGAGTTACTCTGATTTAAAGGTTTCTCCTTGTGTATATCAGGGTACACCTTATAAAAATAATATGATCATTGCGGCACATAATTATCGTTCTCATTTCGGAAACCTTAAGAATCTTGTTACAGGTAACAAAATTACCTTTACTGATAATGACGGCAACACTTTTGATTATGAGGTTCTTTATGTTGAAACTCTCGGAAGCTATGATACTGAAAAAATGACAGAGGGTGAATGGGATTTAACACTTTTCACTTGTACATACGGCGGTGCCAATAGAGTAACTGTCAGATGTCAAAGAATTGAATAAAGCAGTTTATTAATGCGTTTTACAGTGACACTCAAAAAAATATATATGGTGCGGATGTTCATAAGGGATTTACTCAAAATACAAATAAAACCGTCTTCAAACATAGTATTTTACACTCCCTACTGTTGCTTGATAGAGTAAAAAGAAAGGACAAATACTATGAAAACTAATAATATTTCTTACAGACGTGTTGGGGATCATAACATTCCTAACCTTGTATTACCGCCCGAAGAAGCAAAAATCCGTCTCGGCAAATGGGGAATGTTACATAAAGATTATC
>CAYNIN010000066.1:0-9998 GCA_964397395.1 uncultured Faecalibacterium sp. | reverse complement strand
TAGTGCAGTTTTGCGGACACGGCAAGCACGAGAACCCCTTTATAGTGAAGGCAAGACAGTGCAAAATAACCACCAATTCCCCCAAAAAAATTTCATATTTATATTGCATTTTTAAATCCATAGTGCTATAATGAATTAAAAATTTAAACTGTTAAAGTTTAAAGGGCGAAAGTTGCACGGAAATACTGCATATTTTTCAGCCTTTTTACAAAAAAATGCACTTTTTTATTGACCCTACAAGAAGAAAAGTGTATAATTATTTAATATTATTTATTTTTCTCAAGAGTAAAATTATATAAAATAAGACGGTGATTTTATGGTTAACGAAGAAATGTATAACCTTGGTGCGAAAAGTTCTGTTATCAGAGAAATCTTTGAGTACGGCAAAAAAAGAAAAAGCGAAATCGGCGAAGAAAATGTTTTCGATTTTTCTCTCGGAAATCCCAGCATACCCGCACCGCAGGAAGTCAATGAAGCAATCAGAGAACTGACTTCTCAAATGCCCTCAACCCTTCTTCACGGCTATACCTCTGCCGTGGGGGATAACGAAACAAGAAAAGCCATAGCCGACAATCTCAATGAGCGTTTCGGTACGTCTTTCACGATGAATAATCTTTATATGACCTGCGGTGCGGCGGCATCTCTTTCAATCTGTTTCAAGGCTCTGACGGAAAAAGATGACGAAATTATTGTTTTCGCTCCTTACTTTCCCGAGTATAAAGTCTTCATCGAAAACGCAGGTGCGAAGGTTGTTGAAGTCAAATGCAGAGAAGAAGATTTGCAAATTGACCTTGACTCTTTCCGCAAAGCCATAACGAAAAATACAAAGGCAGTTGTGGTCAACTCCCCAAACAACCCCTCAGGTGTAGTTATACCCGAAGAAACCGTTACCGCCCTTTGCGATATTTTAAGAGAAAAACAAAACGAATACGGAAAAAGCATTTTCCTTATTTCCGACGAGCCATACAGAGAACTCGTTTACGGCGACATAAAAGTGCCTTATCTGACAAAATACTACGATAATACCCTTGTCTGCTACTCTTACTCCAAATCTCTTTCACTTCCGGGTGACAGAATAGGATATATTCTCGTACCCGACGAAGCGGAAAACTTCTCTCTTATCTATAAAGCCGTCTGCGGTGCGGGCAGAAGCCTCGGCTATGTGTGTGCACCCTCGCTTATGCAGTTTGTTATAAGAAAATGCGTGGGCAAAACGGGGGACATTTCCGTTTATAAAAAGAACAGAGATATTCTTCTTGAAGCCTTTGATTCTTACGGCTTTAAAACCGCAAAACCCGACGGAGCATTTTATCTGTTTATGGCTTCGCCCGAAAAAGACGCAGGTGCTTTCTGCGAAAAAGCAAAGAAGTATGAACTTCTTTTAGTGCCCGGCGACTCCTTCGGTTTTCCCGGGTACGTGAGAATATCCTACTGCGTTTCAACGGATATGATTCTTCGCTCACTGCCTGCATTTGAAAAACTTGCAAAAGAATATGACTTAATTTAAATTTAAGGTGAAAATACAATGGATAAACTTAACGAAGCAAGAGATATAATCGGCAAGGTTGACAAGGAAATCGCTCAGCTTTTTGAAAAAAGAATGGAGGCGGTGAAGACTGTTGCCGAATACAAAATGGAAAGAGGTCTGCCGATTTTTGACGGTGCAAGAGAAGACTTTCTTTTAAGAAAAAACCTTGCAAATGTGGATAACGAGGAAATCAAGGAATACTATGTTTCTTTTCTCAAAACCACAATGGATATTTCAAAACGCTATCAGCACCGAATTTTAGAGGGTGCAAATATCGCATACAGCGGAGTGGAGGGAGCTTTTGCCTATATTGCCGCAGGCAGAATTTTCCCCGACGGCAACAGAATTTCATACCCTGACTTCAAGGCTGCTTATGAGGCGGTGGAAAAAGGCGAGTGTGAGTGTGCCGTTCTTCCCATTGAAAACAGTACGGCAGGCGAAGTCGGTCAGGTTATCGACCTGCTTTTCTCGGGCACTCTTTACGTAAACGGCATTTACAGTCTTGATATCCGTCATAATCTTATAGGTATCAAGGGCGCAACGGAGAGCAGTATCCAGAAAGTCATCAGTCATCAGCAGGCTCTTGACCAGTGCTCAAAGTATATAAGAAATCAGGGCTACAAAAGTGAGGGCTGCGAAAACACGGCAAGAGCGGCACGCTTCGTTGCCGATAAAAACGACCCGACTCTTGCCGCCATTGCATCAAGAGAAACGGCATCTCTTTACGGTCTTGACGTAATCAGAGAAAACATCAATGAAACCAGCGATAACACAACGAGGTTTGTTGTGCTTTCCCGTACCCTTGCAAGTGAAAAAAGAGACCATTCAGTTCTTGTTTTCACCGTGCCTCACATCGCCGGCGGACTTGCAGACATACTCAACCTTATCGCAAAACACGGCTACTCAATGAGATGCATCAAGAGCCGTGCTATGAAGGGTCTTATTTGGTCCTATTACTTCTATATTGAAATTGAGGGCGATTTGCAGACTCCCGAAGGCAAGGCTATGCTTTCTGAACTTGAGAACAAATGCGAAAGGCTGAAAATGCTCGGAACTTTCAAAAATAACTCTAGAATATAAGGAGTAGTTATGATAATACCCGTTAATTTAGGCGAAAAATCCTATGATATAATTCTCGAAAGAGGGGCACTGAAAAAAGCAGGGGAGTACCTCGGCATTTCTCCCGAAAGAAAGGTGCTTGTTGTCACCGATACGGGCGTACCCGAAGTGTACCCGAAAACCGTTGCGGACTTTTTCCCTCAAAGCAGTATTTTCACTTTTCCCCAGGGCGAAGAAAGCAAAAATTTTGACACCTACCGTGAGATTTGTCAGACTCTCCTGGACCGTTCTTTCACAAGAAAAGACGTTGTTATTGCCGTCGGTGGCGGTGTTGCGGGCGATATGGCAGGTTTTGCCGCCGCAACATATATGAGAGGCATTGACTTTTATAACATACCCACAACACTTCTTTCGCAGGTTGACTCTTCGATTGGCGGAAAAACGGCAATCGACCTTGGTAAAATCAAGAATATCATCGGTGCTTTCTATCAGCCTAAAAAGGTTATCATTGACCCCGATGTGCTTTCCACTTTGTCTGACAGACAACTGAAAAACGGTCTTGCCGAAAGCATAAAAATGGGTATAACAAGCGACGCAAAACTTTTTGAACTTTTTGAAAAAGGCAATATCGAAGATGATATTGAGGAGATTATAGAACGCTCTCTGAAAGTTAAAAGATATGTCGTTGAGGAAGACGAAAAGGAAACAGGGCTTCGAAAAGTGCTTAACTTCGGTCACACCGTGGGACACGCAATTGAAGCGAGCGTGCCTTTCGGAAAACTTTATCACGGCGAATGTGTTGCTCTCGGTATGGTGCCTATGTGCAGTGAAAAAATCAGGGCAAGAGTTGTTTCGGCTCTTGAAAAGACGGGTCTTCCCGTTCGTTATGATTTTGACAGAGAAAAGGTGCTCTCGGCTCTGACTCACGATAAAAAGAGCGAGGGTCAAAAAATAAACGTTGTAAGAAGTGAAGAAATCGGCACTTTTGTTTTTGAGAAAGAAGAACCTGCCGCACTTCTTGACTTGATTTAAGAAAGGGGAAAAGGATATGAAAAACACTTTCGGCTCATCTTTGTGTGTAACGCTTTTCGGCGAAAGTCACGGAGAGGCTATCGGTTGTGTGATTGACGGACTTTCCCCCGGTATTGAAATTGACAGAGAATTTATTTCTTCCTGCCTTGATAAAAGGCGTGGACTTAACTCTGTTTCAACGGGAAGACGTGAAAAAGACGAGGTGCGTTTTTTAAGCGGTGTTTTCGAAAACAGAACAACGGGCACACCTCTTTGCCTTATGATTGAAAATGCCGACACTAAGAGTAAGGACTATTCAAAAACAAGATTCCTTGCAAGACCTTCTCACGCAGATTATACGGCTGAATGTAAATATCACGGCTTCCAGGACTATCGTGGCGGCGGACATTTTTCGGGCAGAATCACTGCTCCTCTTGTTGCCGCAGGTGCCATTGTTATGAAGGCTCTTGAAAAGAAAGGCATCGTAATCGGCACTCACATTTCTTCCTGCGGCGGAATATGTGACAGAGAATTTGAAAACTTTGAAAAGGACATTGAACTTCTGAAAAACCTTGATATGCCCGTTTTAGATGAAACGAAAAGAGAAGAAATTCTTTCTCTTATTGAAGAATGTAAAAAAGAGGGCGACAGTGTAGGCGGTGTTCTTTCAACTGCCGTAACGGGTGTACCTGCAGGAGTGGGCGAACCCTGGTTCGATACGGTAGAGGGAATGCTTTCTCACAGTCTTTTCTCAATTCCCGCAATTAAGGGCGTTGAGTTCGGAACAGGTTTTGCCTTTGGTAATATGAAAGGCTCAAAAGCAAACGATGCTTTCAGAATGAGTGAGGGAAAGGTTGTCACCCTTACCAACAACGGCGGCGGAATTAACGGCGGAATTACCAACGGTATGCCTATAACTTTCCGCTGTGCAGTTAAGCCCACCCCCTCAATTTATAAAATGCAACAAACGGTAAATTTCAAAGAAAATACCGACACAGAACTTCTTATTGAAGGCAGACACGACCCTGCAATTATTCACAGAGCAAGAATTGTTGTTGACTGCGTTACTGCCCTTACCCTTTGCGACTTACTTTTAACTCGCTTTGGCACAGACTATTTACAGGAGTGAGGAAAATGAAATACGGACTTATCGGCGAAAAATTAGGTCACAGTTTTTCAAAGCCTATTCACGAAAAATTAGCTGATTACACTTATGAAATCAAAGAAATTGCAAGAGATGACCTTGATGCTTTTATGAAAGCGAAAGACTTTGCGGGCATCAACGTCACAATTCCCTATAAATCAGAGGTTATCCCTTATCTTGACTATATTGACGACGTGGCAGAAAGCATCGGTGCCGTCAATACCATAGTCAACCGTGACGGTAAACTTTACGGTTACAATACTGATTTCGGCGGACTTAAAATGCTTGTTGAAAGATGCGGTTTTGACTATAAGGATAAAAAAGTTCTTATTGCAGGCACAGGCGGTACTTCTAAAACCGCAAACGCCGTTGCTCACCGTTTGGGTGCAAAAACCGTTCTTCACGTGGGCAGAGCCGAAGATGCAGGATATATGGGTATAAACTATGAAAACGTTTATTCCCTTCATGCCGATGCGGATTATATCATCAACACAACGCCTCTGGGTATGTACCCCAACTGTGATACATACAGCCTTGAAGTTGAGAAGTTCACTTCTCTCAAGGGTCTTACGGACGTAGTCTATAACCCTCTTAAAACAAGGCTTTCACAAAAGGCGCAAGAATGCGGTGTGAAAAGTGCCTGCGGACTTTATATGCTTGTTTGTCAGGCAGTTCTTGCCTGCGAAAAGTTTACGGGCAAAGACTTCGACACCAAAGAAGTTGCTGAAAAAATCTTTCAGGATATAGTAAAGGATAAACAGAATATTGTCCTTGTGGGTATGCCGGGAAGCGGTAAAACCACCATCGGTAAGGCACTTGCAGAAAAACTCGGCAAAACCTTTGTCGATACCGACGAAATGATTGTAAATGACTACGGCGTTATTTCCGATATTTTTGCCGCAAAAGGCGAAGCGTATTTCCGTGACTTAGAAACTCAAAAGGTTAAGGAATGTGCAAAAGGAAATTCACAGATTATTGCAACGGGAGGCGGCGCAGTTCTTCGCAAGGAAAACATTGATGCCTTAAAGCAAAACGGCATAGTTTTCTTCCTGGACAGACCTCTTTCCGATATTATTCCCACCTCGGACAGACCTCTTTCAAGTGACGTTGAGGCTCTTAAAAAGAGGTATGAAGAAAGGTATGACATCTATCTTTCTTCCTGCGACGAAAAAATCCACGTTGACGGTATAGTGGAAAACAGCGTCAATAAAATTCTGGAGTGTCTTAAATGAAAATCTTAGTTATAAACGGGCCTAATCTGAATATGCTTGGCATCAGGGAGCCCGACCACTACGGTAAGGAAACCTACAAAGACCTTGTAAAAAAGGTTGAGGACTACTGTAAAGAGAAGGGTATCGACTGTGAGTGCTTTCAGTCAAACCACGAAGGCGCAATCGTTGATAAAATTCAGGAGGCTTACGGCACTGCCGACGGTATCGTTATAAATCCGGGTGCTTACACTCACACGAGTATTGCAATTCTTGATGCGGTGAAATCCGTATCACTTCCCGCCGTTGAGGTGCATATCTCAAAAGTTGAGGAAAGAGAAGATTTCAGGCAGATAAGTTACATAAGACAAGCCTGTATAAAAACAGTTACGGGTATGGGCACCGACGGTTATCTCATAGCCGTTGACAGCCTTACAGAATATTTGAAGAAGTGATTTTATGCTCATAAAAATTAAACCCTCTGCTTTAAAAGGCAGTGTCAGGGCACCTGCATCAAAAAGTATGGCACACAGACTTCTCATCTGTGCAGGTCTTTCTCAAGGGGAAAGTCATATTACAAACGTGGCTTACAGTCAGGATATTCTTGCAACTCTTGACTGCCTTGAAACAATGGGTGCCGAAATCGAAAGGGGAGATACCTTTGTTAAAATCAGAGGTGCCGAGCCGTCTAAGATAAGTGAAAACAAAACTTTCTGCTGCCGTGAGAGCGGAAGCACTCTGCGTTTTTTCGTACCGCTTTCCCTGCTTAGCGAAAAGGAACATACCTTTACGGGTTACGGCAGACTTATGGAAAGACCTATGGAAGTTTATGAAAAACTTCAAAACGAAAAAGGTGAGTCTTTTCTTAAAAGAGAAGACGGAAAAATCCTTCTTAAAGGCAGACTCTCCACTGGAATTTTCAATGTAAGAGGCGATATAAGCAGTCAGTTTATAAGCGGTCTGCTCTTTGCCTTGCCCCTTTGTGACGGGGACAGCGAAATTCACCTTACGGGTAAAGTTGAAAGCCGAAGTTACATTGATATGACGGTGGACGCAATGGCAATTTTCGGCGTAACGGTTCTGTGGAAGGACGAAAACACCCTCTTTATCAAGGGAAAGCAGAAGTATAATGCGCAGAACTTTGAAGTTGAAGGCGATTATTCAAATGCGGCTTTCCTTGATGCTTTCACCCTTCTTGGCGGTGAGGTGGAAGTTCTGGGCTTAAAAGAAAACTCCCTTCAGGGCGACAGAATTTACAGGCTCTTTTTTGAAAAGATAAAAAACGGCAGTCCCACCCTTGACATAGGCAACTGCCCCGACCTTGCACCCATACTTATGACGGCTGCATCATTCTTTTCGGGTGCACTTCTCAAGGGCACCAAACGTCTGAAAATCAAAGAGAGTGACAGAGGCGCCGTAATGAAAGAAGAACTTTCTGCTTTCGGTGCGGATATTGAACTTTACGAAGATGAAATTCTCATTAAAAAGAGTGTTCTTCATCCGCCGTCAAAGCGTCTTTGCGGTCACAACGACCACAGAGTTGTTATGTCCCTTGCGGTACTCGCTTCGGTTTTCGGCGGCGAAATTGAGGGGGCAGAGGCGGTTAACAAGAGTTATCCCGACTTTTTTGAAAAAGCAAAAACTCTTGGCTTGGAGGCAGATATAAATGACGGTAAATAAAGATACAAAGTTTCTTTTGGTAGGTCTGGGACTTTTAGGCGGCAGTTATGCCAAAGGACTTACGGAAAAAGGTTATTATGTTGAGGCGATAACAAGAAGTCAGAGTTCCGTTGACTTTGCCCTTGAACATAACTACATAAAAAAAGGTACAACTGAAATTGACAAAGAGATGATTGAAAAAGCCGATATTATAATTTTCGGTCTTTATCCCACAACATTCACCCGATGGATTGAACAGTACGGTCACCTCATAAAAAAAGGTACGGTAATCACCGACGTTACGGGCGTTAAAGGCTGTGTTGTGGAAAAGATACAGAGCCTTCTTCCCGAGGGCGTGGAGTTCATTTCCGCTCACCCTATGGCAGGAAGAGAGGTCTACGGTATCGAAAACTGCGATGAAAGAATATTTTACGGTGCAAACTATATCGTGGTACCCACAGAGAAAAATACTGCCGACGGTATTGAAGCCTGCAAACGAGTGGGTGAAATATTGGGCTTTGGAAAAATCAGTGAACTTTCTCCCGAAGAACACGATGAAATGATTGGCTTCGTTTCCCAACTTACCCACTGTATTGCGGTTTCACTTATGACCTGTTATGATGAGGAGAGAAACCTGCAGAAATACACGGGTGACTCTTTCAGAGATTTAACGAGAATTGCCAACATCAACGAAAATATGTGGAGCGAACTTTTTCTGATGAATAAGGACCCACTTCTTCGGCAGATGGACCTTTTCAAAGGCGAATTTGAAAAGATGTACAGTCTTCTGAAAGATGATGACAGAGAAGGCTTAATGGAAATGATGCGTTGCTCAACAAGGCGCAGAAAACTTTTTGACAGATAATAACGGAGGAAAATAAAATGAATATGGATTTTGTATGTAAACTTCCCATTCCCAAGGTAATCAAAGAAGAATATCCCATGACCAAGGAAGCGGAAAAAATCAAGGCTCAGCGTGACGAAGAAATCAAGGCTGTTTTTGAAGGCAGAGAGAGAAAACTCATTCTCATCATCGGTCCCTGCTCGGCAGATAACGAAGACAGCGTTATGGACTACATTAACCGTCTTGTACCCGTTCAGGAAAAGGTAAAGGATAAAATACTTATTATCCCCAGAATTTACACCAACAAACCCAGAACAACAGGCGACGGCTATAAAGGTATGCTTCATCAGCCCGACCCCAACGCACCTGCTGACCTCATCAAAGGTATCGTTTCCATCAGAAAACTTCACATGAGAGCCGTTAACGAAACAGGTTTCACCTGTGCTGATGAAATGCTCTATCCCGAAAATCACAGATACCTTTCCGATATTCTTTCCTACGTTGCCGTTGGTGCAAGAAGTACGGAAAATCAGCAGCACCGCCTTACCGCAAGCGGTATAGATGTCCCCGTTGGTATGAAAAACCCCACAGGCGGCGACCTTTCCGTTATGATGAACGCAATTACTGCCGCACAGCACAAACATGACTTTATTTACAGAGGTTGGGAAGTACGCAGCAGCGGTAATCCTCTGGCTCACGCAATTTTAAGAGGTTACGTCAATGACAGAGGTCAGTCCTTCTCAAACTATCACTATGAGGATCTTGCAAACCTTGCTTCTCTTTACGCACAAAGACCCGACCTTCATAATCCTGCCGTTATCGTTGATACAAACCACGCCAACTCCGGCAAGAAGTATAACGAGCAGCCCCGTATTGCAAAGGAAATTCTTCACTCCTGCCGTCACAACAGCGACATTGACAAAATTGTCAAGGGTCTTATGATTGAAAGTTACATTGAAGAAGGCACACAGAAGATAGGCGAGGGCATCTACGGTAAGAGTATTACTGACCCCTGCATCGGTTGGGCTGCAACGGAAAGACTCATTTACGACCTTGCCGAAGCATACTGATTTAAATGTAAAATGCTGAATGCAGAATAAAGTGTAGTTTCACTGCGGACTACAGCCGTAAAAATAACATGCATAATTCATATTTTTTTAAAATATATATTATAGAATGTTAAAATATACGGTATGTATTTTATAACAATTATGAAGTATAATAAACAAAACATAATGAAAGGTGTAAATTGATGGATTTTTTCTCAATATTTTTCGTAAGATTCAAAAAGTTCTTTGAAAGACTTATTATTTTGTTTTCTTTTGTTTCCGATGACTATTTTGTTTCTGAAGGTGAAAGCACCACAGGCAGCGGTTTTATTGTCTTCGGATAAAATTTCATAATAAAAAATCTGAAAATATTCAAAAATAGTCTTGACAAAACAGAACCTTTCTGTTATAGTATACAAGCCGTTACGAAAGTGGCGGCTGACGTGGGAGCATAGCTCAGCTGGGAGAGCATCTGCCTTACAAGCAGAGGGTCACA
>CAYNIN010000065.1:0-10004 GCA_964397395.1 uncultured Faecalibacterium sp. | reverse complement strand
TCAGGGACTCGAACCCCGGACCGACCGGTTATGAGCCGGTTGCTCTAACCAACTGAGCTAATGGCCCATATCAGTTGACTTTTGATAGTATATCAAACTATCTGTTTTTTGTCAAGATGTTTTTTTGCAAAAACTTAAAGATATTTAAATATATTTTTCGTATAATTGCCCTCAACTTTTTGCAAGATATATATTGATTATAAAAACAATAGGTGCTATAATTATACATTATTTGCAGAGTTGTCTGCTATTCTCATCAGGAAAGGTGACTTTGAAATGAACATTGGTATTTACGGCTACGGAAATCTCGGTAAGGGCGTTGAAGATTCAATCAAACGGAACCCCGATATGAAACTTGTTGCAGTTTTCACACGCAGAAAGCCCGAAACTCTTAAAATTGCAACGGAGAATGTGCCCGTTGTTGCTTGTGACAGTATTATTGAATGGAAAGATAAGATTGATGTACTCATTATCTGTGGCGGCAGTGCGACGGATCTTCCCGAAATGACACCTGCCCTTGCGGAAAACTTTAATGTTGTTGACTCCTACGACAACCATTCAAGCATAGCCGCTCATTATGCCAAAGTTGATAAAGTTGCAAAAGAAAACAATACCACCGCCCTTATTTCTTGCGGTTGGGATCCCGGTATGTTCTCTCTTAACCGCCTTTACGCCTCTGCGGTACTTCCCGACGGTAAAGATTATACTTTCTGGGGAAAAGGCGTTTCTCAGGGTCATTCCGACGCAATCAGACGCATTGAAGGCGTACTCGATGCTCGTCAGTACACCGTACCCGTTGCACAGGCTATTGAAAAGGTACGTACAGGTGCAGAGCCTGAACTGACTGTCCGTGATAAGCACAGACGGGAGTGCTTCGTTGTGGCAGAGGAAGGCGCAGATAAAGAGAGAATTAAAAATGAAATCGTTAATATGCCTGCGTATTTTGCACCCTACGATACAACGGTTACTTTCATCACAATGGAAGAAATGAAGAAATACCACTCGGAACTTCCTCACGGCGGCTCTGTTATCCGCACGGGTAAAACCGGTGAAAAGGACTGTCACAGTCAGGTTATCGAGTATAGTCTTACTCTTGAATCAAACCCCGAGTTTACGGGCAGTGTTCTTGTTGCCTATGCAAGAGCCGTCAAGAGAATGAATCAGGCAGGGGACTACGGCTGCAAAACTGTTTTTGATGTTGCGCCCGCCCTTCTTTCAGCCACAGACAGAAGCGAACTTATTGCTCATATGCTTTAAAAAAATACAGAAAGATCAGTAAAAGATATGTTAAGTGAAAATATAAATGTAAACGGCATGGGACACCTTACCTTTGCAGATTTCGACACAACTTTACTTGCCGAAAAGTACGGCACACCCTTGTACCTTATGGACGAGGACAGAATTAGAAACAACTGTCGCCTTTATAAAAAGGCTATGACCGAGTCTTTCGGTCAGGACAGTTTTCCTGCTTTTGCAAGTAAAGCCGCTTGCTTTAAAAGAATTTACGAGATTATGAAAGAGGAAGAAATGGGTATCGACCTTGTTTCCTCGGGTGAAATTTATACCGCTGTAAAAGCAGGTTTCCCCATGGAAAAATCCTTTTTTCACGGCAATAATAAGACCGACTGCGATATTGCGTTCGCTATGGATATGGGAGTTGGATATTTTGTTGCCGATAACCGTTATGAAATTGAAGCAATCAACCGTCTTGCAGATGAAAGAAAACTTAAACAGAAAGTTATTCTCCGTCTGACCCCGGGCATTGACCCTCACACCTATTCGGCAGTTGCTACGGGTAAAGTTGACTCAAAATTCGGCGTTGCCATTGAAACGGGTCAGGCAGAAGATTTCGTCAAATTTACTCTTGACAGCGAAAATATCGACCTTGTCGGTTTTCACTGTCACGTCGGTTCCCAGGTCTTTGATAATGACGGTACGGTATATCTTGACTGTGCAACGATTATGCTTTCTTTTGCCGCACAGATGAAAGAAAAGTACGGACTTGAAATTTCCGTACTCAATTTAGGCGGCGGCTACGGTGTGCGTTATACGGATAATGACCCCACGCTCAATATTGCCGAAAACATCAAAGTTCTCGGAAATCACATTAAAAATACTGTGGCAAAACTTAATATTAAAATGCCGAAAATCATTATGGAGCCGGGCAGAAGCATTGTTGCCGATGCAGGTATGACCCTTTATTCCGTTGGTACCGTTAAAGAAATTACGGGTTATAAGAACTATGTTTCCGTTGACGGCGGAATGACGGACAACCCCAGATATGCTCTTTACGGCTCGGAGTATACCGTTTTACTTGCAAACAGAATGAATGAGAAAAAGAACTTCACTGCCGATGTTGTCGGCAGATGCTGTGAGTGCGGTGATATTATTCAGCCCGACGTCACACTTCCCAAACCCGAGAGAAACGACGTTTTAGCCGTTTGCACAACGGGTGCCTATAACTATTCAATGGCATCAAACTATAACAAAATTCCCCGTCCTCCCGTTGTAATGCTTTCGGGCGGCAAGGATTATCTTGCCGTAAAGCGTGAGAGTTTTGAAGACTTAATGAAAAATGATATATAACTTTTTCCCTTATCGGTTTTTCTGATAGGGGAATTAAAATATTTCGGAGGTGTTAACGTTGATTTTTGAAACTGAAAGGCTTATTCTCCGTCCCTGGCAGGAGTCAGATGCTGAAAATTTATATAAGTATGCAAGTTCCTCTCTGGTGGGTCCTGCGGCAGGTTGGCCCGTTCATACGAGCGTAGAAAACAGCCGTCAGATTATCCGTGATGTTCTGTCAGCACCCGAAACTTATGCAATTATTGATAAAGAAACAGACTGTGCTGTGGGCAGTATCGGTCTGATGATAGGCAAAGCAAGTAACATCGGAGTTGCCGACACGGAAGGTGAAATCGGTTACTGGATTGGAGTGCCTTATTGGGGCAGAGGACTTATTCCCGAAGCCACAAAAGAATTACTGCGTTATGCTTTTGAAGAGTTGCAACTCCAAAAAGTATGGTGCGGATATTATGACGGAAATGACAAATCAAAGCGTGTTCAGGAAAAGTGCGGATTTAAATATCAGTATACAAAGGAAAATGTTTATTGCTCTTTGCTTGATGAAGTCAGAACAGAGCATATAACCTGCCTTACAAAAGAGGAATGGTTTGCTCGTTAAAACGTCACAATTTAGGCTAAAAAATGAGGAACGGGGAAATTCACCCGTTCCTTACTTATATCACGTTTTCTTTTTAAACGAAACCTCATTAAGAAGTGTAAACCCTAAAATCAGCACTCCGCCGATAACCTGCCATAAAGTCATTTCTTCATTTAAAACGGTTACTGAAATGAGCACGGCAACGAGAGGGTCAATATAACTTAAAATTGCCGCCTTCTGACCGGGAAGTTTCTTAAGGGAAGAAAAGTACATGCAGTAGGTTATTCCCGTATGTATAACGCCTACAATAAAAAGATTGATAAAGCCAGTTTTGTCAAGAGTGCCGAGATTAAAGGAAGAAGTGAAAATCACGTAGGGCACAAGAACAATTATGGCAGCAATAAACTGCAGAAAAGTTCGGTGTATACCGTCAACTTCTTTTATGAACTTGTTGAGAAGAATTACCGTAGCGTAAAATACTGCGGCGCCAAGACCGAAAAGTATGCCCAAAAGATTGTTTTCTCCGTTACCGCTTCCTGTTCCCGTTATCATTACAATGCCGAGAGTTGACATAAGAAAACATATAATCTGCTTTGCGGTCAGTTTTTCCTTGAAAAGCAGGGGGCAAAGAGCCGTGACAAGAACGGGTGCAAAATAATAACTTAATGTTGCCGCAGAAACGGTTGTATACTTGTATGCCTGGAAAAGTAATATCCAGTTTATACCCATCGCCGCACCCGATAAGAGCAAAAGAGGCAGTTCCTTTTTTATTTTTTTCAGGGAAAGTTTCTGATTCGAGATTAAAAGGTAAGCACCGATAAGAACAATTGCAAAAAGGGCACGGTACAAAGCGAGTTCACCTGATGCAAGGGGAATGTTGCGCACAAAAGGTGCAAGAGTACCGAAAACAGTCATTGATATAATGAACATCAGTCGTGGGTCAAATATCTTTTTCATAAAAAATCCTCTGTTTTAATTGATAGGCTAAATTTTATCACTATTTCTTTTATCCGTCAACCGTTTTTCCATTTTGAATTTATTTAAAATAAATGACACGGCTTTTTACCGTGTCGTTTTATTTTATAAAAGTCTGTCCATCAGCACGGGTATCCATAAACCGCCCTGAACTGTTCGGTGGTCAAAGGAGTGCTGAGTGGGTTGTTTTGTTTCAATCCAGTCGGAGAAACAGTTTTTCTGCTTCGTGTCGGCAAGATATTTAACAAGGCACTTTGAGAAGGCGGCGATGTTTTCCTCTGTTTTGTCAAGACAGGCACTCCAGAGCATCCAGTCAGTTTTGGTGAAGTCTTTTCTGTAATCAAGGGGCACACCGTATTCATTGAGTTCCTGACGGTATTTCTCACTTTCACCTTCATAAAGTTTCTCATCGAAAAGGTTAAAGCCGAGAAGTTTATCCCATACAAGATTGTACTTAAGGCTCCAACTGTCGTTTTTGCCGATGCTGAAAGGCAGATAAGGTTTGTCGGTATTACACTCGCTTACGAGTTTATCCGCAAAGGATTTTGCTGTATCCATACAGTCGTTTGTGATGTCAAGTTCGTCGCATATTTTTGCAAAGCAAGCAATACCCATAATGCCTTTAATTGCAAGGTTAACGTTCTTTACACTGTGACCTGCAAAGTCGTCGGTACAAAGTTCCTTGTTAAGAACAACACCTGCATCACGAAGATAACTTGCCCATTTTTTGAGCAGAGCAATATTATCGAGAAGAAACTCTCTGTCCTTTGTGAAAAGGTAGTAAGTATATGAGAGAATGAGCATATTTCCGCATTCTTCAACGGGCATCTGGAATTCGGGCATATAGATGCTCAGTTTCTTCTTTTTATACACCTTTTTGTAACTGATTTTATGGGGAATCAGGTGCTCGTGAGGTTTGAGAGCGTAAACCTGACCGCAGGCAATGGGATATCTGCCGATATCGTGAGGAGCAAACTTTGCCGTCCACAAATCACTTTTTGCAAAGTGACAGATACCCACAAGCATAGCCTTGATAAGTTTGGGGCAGTAGATAAGATACAGCGGTGCGGCAGGGTAGGAAACGTCAACGGTATTGATGCAACCGTTGGAGTGGCATTCTTTTGAAAGATAAAGAAGTTCGCCTTCACTGTTTCTTACAAGTTTATGACCTGCAAGAACCTGTCTTGCGGCGGCGGAAATAATCTTCTGATAATCTTCGCCGTACTTCTCGCTGTCTTTAAGGAAGCGGTTGTCCTGCTCTTTTATTTTTGCAAAAAGACTGTCCCTTTCTTTAAGGCAGAATGCAACAGCCGTTTCTGCATTGGCGAATTTTTCTGCCCAGAGTCCTTTGAGCATCTGACCGAAGTAGTTTATTGAGTAAACATCGTCATAGAAAATCAGTGTTGAGAAAGAGGCTTCTTTGGTGCCGTTAGCCACAGCACCGCTTCGAATACCTTCCTTGCAGACACTGTTTTCTTTACCTGCAAGGTAAACATAGCCCCAGTCGGCAGCAAAGTTATCACCCGAATCGTTAAGAGGCACCTGCTTTGTAAGACCCATTTTAACAAGGTGCAAACCGCCAACGTTATCGGTGTATTTAGTAATGGTTTTCTTGCTTCTGCCAAGACAGAGTTCGTCATAAGCGGTAAAACTCACCTGAATGTTGTGCTTTTTTCCGTCAAGGGAAACGACATCACATTCAAGATAAGAGGCAGGCAGGGAAAGAATATGCAAATCTTCAAAAAGGAAAGGTGACCAGGTTCTGAAAGTCAGTCTGACCTCTTCATTTTCGAAATCGTATTCACTCACAAAGGGAGTGATACGGGTGTCCGTCTGTGCCATAGCCTCACCGTTTCCTGCGCCGAGAAAACGGTAAGCCTTGCCGTCAAGAGTCAGATTACCTTCAATGCGTTTTTTGAAACCGCACCAAAGGTATGTATCACCCTCGGTAAGATTATCGGACTTTGACCAGACACTGAAATGAGGGTCAATTGTTGCAATGGGATAAGAGGGGAGTTTCATAGGAATATTCTCCTTTGTTATTCTGCCGAAGTAACTGCGTCTTCACCTTCAATAATTGCTTCTGCAACGGCAGTATTATTATCTTCGCTTTCAAGGCTTCTTCTGTATTCAAGAGCAGCCTGATGCACTTCTTCTCTTGTTTCGCCTGTGAGTTTATAAAGGAAGAAGGGAAGACCGCCGAGGAACATCATAATGCCGTGAACAACGGTATAGAAGAACAGAAGGCGGAGTTTTGTTGACATTGACTGTTCGGGATATACGCCTTCTTCGGGCTGAACATAGCCGATGATTGAAATTGAAGAAGTTGCAAGAAGGATAAGGGGAGCAATTGTGTTTGCGATTGAGGAACTGATAGTTGAACCGAAGGAGCAAACAAAACCTAAACTTGCATCAAGACGCTTGTGAGTCTTAACTTCAAGGTCTTCAAGGATATCAGCCTGGAACATTGAGGGCAGAAGGTTTGAAGCACCGAACTGAAGACCGATGAGGAAAAGAGTGATAACAAAGATAATCTGAAGGTATGCAGCACCCGTTGTGAAGTAGAGGTAACCGATACCGAAAGCAACGGTATTGGCAACGAGTGAGTAAACACCTGAAGCGATATAAATCTGCTTTGAGTTGAATTTCTTAAGAAGCACCTTAACAATCATCATACCAACGAAGGTACCGATACCTGTGGGAAGGCTGAAAAGGATGTATTTACTCTTTGAGCCGAGAAGGGCAGCTGCAAGGAAAACGCCCATGTAACTTGCAATTTTACGGAAAGCTTTAAGGAATTCTGAAAGAACAACTATAAGAGCATATTTGTTTTTGATAATATCTTTGAAACCGAGAAGGGGATTAACTTTTTCGCTTGAATATGTAATTCTCTCTTTTGCCATATTAGCAGCAAGAAGCATAAAGATTACGCCGACGAGAGAGCAGAGAATTGAAGTTCCGAGATACTGAAGACCTTCGTCCTTTGTGATAGCACCTGCAACAAGAAGAATAACAAGGGGAGCGGAGTTACCGATTGCGTTTACGATACCTCTGTAAGAGAGAATGTCGTCACGTTCTTTTGTGTTGGGTGAGATAACAACAGCGATTGAGTTGAGCTGACCTGCAAGACTTGCAAGGTTATAGATCATCTGAATACTGATAAGGTAAGCGATGGTCAAAAATGTGTTCTTAAGGAAAACGCTAGGTGTGTAGAACAGAAGAACTGCAGAAATACCGAAGGGGATTGCCCACACCTTAACAAGATTTTTGAACTTGGGTTTGCCGGGCTTGGGAGTTCTGTCGATGTAAAGAGTCAGAACAAGGTTGAGAATGAAGCCGAGAACGGAGCAAATGGCGTTAACCGTTGCAATGCTGTTGGGATGAAGAACGAGTACGTCAACAAGATATGCCTGACGGTAGCCGTTTACAACGCCTGTGATTGTGGTAAGAAGAAAAGTACCGATAAGAAAAACAATCATTTCTTTCATTGATACATACTTTTTTTCTTCCGGATTTTTAATTGTGTTTGTGCTTTCCATATTTAACCTCCTATGGATAATATTTATTTACATAATATCATACCACTTTATAAGAGGTTGTGTCAATTAGATGTATATACTAAATATATTGTTAAATTTTGTGCAGTATTTAAAATCACCTGCAGAAAACATGGCTTCCGATGGTTGTAATGACAGGTCTTGAATACATAAAACTGTTGCTTGTTTTTGCTGGGTTGTAGTAATAAATAGCACCGCCCGAGGGATCCCAACCGTTAATGCAGTCAACGGCGGCTTTTCTTGAGGTTTCCGTTGCCGCCACGCTCCAATTGCTGTCATTGACGCAGGAAAAAGCACCTTTCTGATAAATGACACCTGCAACGGTATCGGGAAAAGAGGAGTGTGAAACTCTGTTGAGCACAACGGCGCCAACGGCAACCTGCCCCGTATAACTTTCACCCCTTGCTTCTGCGGCAATGAGTTTTGCAAGAAGATTGACGTCACTGCTTGAATACGAGCCGACAGACCCTGTTGAAGCCGAGGACAGACCGAGAAATTTCAAAGTTTTTGCCCCTGCAATACCGTCGGCGGTGATGCCGCAGTTTTTCTGAAAAGCACGCACTGCCTTTTGCGTCGCAGTGCCGTAAATACCGTCAACGGAGCCTTTATAATAGCCGAGGGATTTAAGTTTAGTCTGTATCTGTCTTACCTCGTCACCCCGTGAACCGAGTTTTGAAAGAGCGTAAACGGAACTATTCCCGCTTCTTTCGATATAACCCGTAAAAACTGACAGAGATAAAACCGTCAGCAGAATTACAAAAACTTTAACTGCTTTACCCATTTTTCCCTTTTTCATAAAACAACACCTCGGAAATATTTTGCCTGAAAGCGAAAAATTTATAAAAGGTAATTTATGAAAAAATTATTTTTGACCTCTCCGTCACACTTCGTGTTACATAGCTCCTGAAAGGTGTCATTAACTTAAGAAAATTTAAACGATAACACAGGGACACAGTTTGCCGTGTCCGCCCATAAACCGCATAGTTTCCTCAAAAATATAAATCAATTAAAGGGGAGCTGGTGGCGTAGCCGTCAAAGCGGTTAGTTAACCTCAAACTTAAAAAGGCGGCAACGGATTTCTCCGTCACCGCCCTATAATCAATCAACCTTACCCTTGGCTCCACTGACTGAAAAGGGAGTTGTCAGCAGAACTGACTGAGGGGTCAAGTGCAATTTTGCATTTTGCACTTTGCATTTATTTAAGCCTTTCAATCATATCCTCAATCCCCACAAAATGAATACCCGTTATACCGAGTTCCTCAAGGGGTGCAAGATTTTTCGCACTGTCGTCAATAAAATAGATTTTATCATATTTCTTGCCGAACATATCAACGCAGTATTTGTAAATCGCCGCATCGGGTTTCGCCATTTTGACGGCACTTGAAACGCAGACCTTATCAAAAAGGGGATAGAGATTGTTTTCCTCAAAAAGTTTTTCCACAAAGCCCGTGGGAGCGTTTGAAAGAAGAGCAATATCAGCCTCTTTTTTCAGTTCTTTGATAGTTTCAACCATTTTCATATCAAGGCGGATAAGTGACTCCCATTCTTTGAGCAGTTCGTCTTTGGGGAAGCCCAGTTCTTCTGCCATCAGGTCGAAAAGTTCCTCTCTTGTGATGATACCCAAATCCGCAGGGATAAAGTATTTGTCTTTAAGTACGGCGGCGGTTTCCTTGTCGAAATGCCTTTCAAAGAAAACGGGAGCAATCTCACCGAAGATAACGCCGAAGCAGTCGAAAATAATCAGTCTGTTTTTCATCTTTTTCACCTCTGTGAGAATTATACCCGTGGGAATGTTTTTTGTCAAGGAAGGTTAAAGCGTGAAGGTCACAGAATAAAAATGAAAAAATAACTGATATTTAATTTTTTCTGCCGTTGGATTTATTGCTGTTCCCTTATTTAATCAAGTTTTGCCGGAACAGATTTTCTTACGGTCTTTCTTGTTCTTCTGTTTTTCTCGTCATTGAAAAAACTCAGATAACGTGTTTCATTATCTAAAATAGTTTCTAAAGGAACCAAAATTTCCATATAGCTTGGGCCGAATAGTTTTTTCTTCATAAATTCTATTGCCTCATGCATTTCTGAAGTAAGGATATAAGTTGACATTTCAATTTCGTTGTCAAAAATCTCTCCTACTCTCTTTGCGTAATCTTTTTCTTTTTTGCTGACTTCCTGCAAAATAACTCTGCTGTCCAACAAGGCAAAAGGCTCAAAATTTGAAAAGCCCACAAGATAATCATATTTTTCACCTTCAACATAAGTTGACGGGAGGCGAACCCGATATGGTTTAATGAAGTCTATTTTTCCCGTAA
>CAYNIN010000064.1:0-10087 GCA_964397395.1 uncultured Faecalibacterium sp. | reverse complement strand
CAAATCTCTTTTCAACTACGTTTAATTACTTAAACAGCAAAACTACCCGAAGATTGTTTCCTTCGGGTAGTTTTTTATTGCGAAACAAGAAGGTACGGGGCACCCACAGAAATCTTTGATTTCGTTATGGGTCGGGTTCTCATTACGAGCTTGCGAGCAACAAGGTTCCGGGGCACCCAACCGCAATCTCCGATTGCTCGTTGGGTCGGGTTCTTATTGCGAGCTTGCGAGTAACAAGGTTCCGGGGTACCCAACCGCAATCTCCGATTGCTCGTTGGGTCGGGTTCTTATTTATGATATTTTGTACCCAGAGAAATCTGCATACATCTGTAAATCTGTTCAAGAAGCATAATTCTTGCCACTTGATGAGGAAAAGTCATTTTACTCATTGAAAGGCGGTAATCGCTCATACTCTTAACCTTTTCCGAAAGTCCGAATGACCCTCCGATTATAAAAACAATATTGCTTATTCCTCTGACACCGATACTGTCCGTTTCTTTGCTTAATTCTTCACTTGTCTTTTGCTTTCCTTCAATGCACATAGCGTAAACAAAAGCGCCTTTTGGTATCTTTTCAATAATTTTTCTGCCCTCATTTTCCAGGGCATTTTCTATTTCTTTCTGCGATGGGTTATCACTGATTTTTTCGGGAGGAATTTCAATAATATTCATCTTACAAAGAGTGGAAAGTCTTTTGCAGTACTCTGCCGAAGCCTCTCGCAGATAACCTTCCTTCAATTTGCCCACACAGATAACGGTTATATTCTGCATAATACCACCTCAAAATCTTACGACGTCTTCCGTGTTTTCCCTTTCGTTTACCTTCAGAAGATAATCTCTGCCCTCAAGAGCACCTGTCTGACACAAAGCGGCAAAGGTGGTCTGGTAAGCAAGTTCGGGGAAGTTGTTCTCTTTGCTTAAATGTCCGAGAAAAAGTCTTGTTGTACCTTTTTCTATAAGTCTTACTGCCATTTCTGCACAAGCCTCATTGGAAAGATGACCTCTGTCGGAAAGGATTCTTCTTTTAAGATAATAGGGATATTCACCGCTTTGAAGCATTGCAACATCGTGGTTTGACTCTAACATTACAAGGTCACAGCCAAGTATATTTTCCTCAACGGTGGGTGTGATTTTGCCTATATCCGTTGCAACTGCAACCTTTCGCATATCGGGAAGGATTATTTTATATCCGCAACTTTCACGGCTGTCATGGGGAGTTGCAAAACTTTTAACGAGCATATCCCCTATCTGCACGCCTTCACGGGGCATTATCTCGTAAGGAAATTTACCGCAGACTGTTCCGTTTTCTTCAAGGGCGCTCATTGTGCCCTCGGTGGCAAAAACGGGTATTCTGAAATTTGATGCCAAAACACGAAGTCCTGTTATATGGTCGCTGTGTTCATGGGTGACAAATATTGCGTCAATTTTGGCAGGGTCAATGCTTCTTGATAAAAGTGCCTCTTTGATTTTCTTTGCACTTACACCTGCATCAATAAGTATACCCTTATCACCTGCTCCTATATATGTAGAATTACCCGAGGATGATGAAAAAAGAGAACAAAACTGTGCCATCGGTTTTCCTTTCTGTTAAAATAACTGTCCTTATTTCTGACATAAAAAAGAGTTTGTGAAAGCATCTCTTAAACAAACTCTTTTACCCTTTTCATTTTTTAACCTGCATTATTGCAACTTTCAGCCTGACGGAACTCCTTGCGGTAAATATCCGCACCGATGTTCCTGAATTTTTCAACAAAGTCTTCATAGCCTCTGTCGATATAAATGATATCTTCAATTTCAGTTTTACCTCTTGCGATAAGACCTGCGATAATCATTGCCGCACCTGCACGAAGGTCATCTGCCTTAACGGGAGCGCCCATGAGTTCCTTAACACCCTGGAAAACTGCGATTGTGCCGTCAACCTGAATGTTTGCACCCATTCTTATAAGTTGATCAACATACTTGAAGCGGTTATCCCACACACCCTCGGATACAAGACTCGTACCGTCGGCAACAGAAAGAAGTACTGCCATCTGAGGCTGCATATCTGTGGGGAAGCCGGGGTGAGGCATAGTTTTGAGGTTGCATTTTCTGAAATGTCCGCTTGACTGGATTCTCACACTGTCGTCGTACTCCGTAACCTCGACACCGCACTCGATGAGTTTTGCGGAAATTGATTCAAGGTGCTTGGGTATAACATTCTTAATGAGAACGTCTCCGCCCGTTGCGGCGGCGGCTACCATATAAGTACCTGCTTCAATCTGGTCGGGAATAATCGAATATGTGCAGCCGTGAAGATTTGATACACCGTGAATTTTGATTACGTCTGTACCTGCACCTCTGACATCTGCACCCATAGCGTTAAGGAAGTTTGCAAGGTCAACTATATGGGGCTCTTTAGCGGCATTTTCGATAATTGTGAGTCCTCTTGCCTTAACAGCGGCGAGCATTATGTTGATTGTTGCACCGACGGAAACCTTATCCATATAAATAGGGCTGCCCGTAAGATGCTCTGCCTTTGCGTTAATCATAGCATTTTCAACAATTGCCGTTGCACCTAAAAGTTCAAAACCCTTGATATGAAGGTCAATGGGTCTTACACCGAAATTGCAACCGCCGGGAAGAGCAACCTTTGCTCTGCTGTATCTGCCTAAAAGAGCACCGATAAGATAGTAAGATGCTCTGAGCTGTTTTGTCATTTCGTGGGGCACAATGTAGGAATTAACTGTTTTAGTGTTAATTTCAATTGTATGTTTATTGATGTATTTTACCTGGGCACCCATCTGGGAAAGAATTTTTACCATACAGGTTACATCGCTTATATTCGGTATATTTTCAATACGGCAGACATCCTGCGCAAGAAGTGTTGCGGGAATGATTGCAACTGCGGCGTTCTTTGCACCGCCGATTTCCACTTCTCCGGACAGTCTGTTACCGCCATGGATAACAAGCTTTTCCAAAACCGTTTCCTCTTTTCCGTTATTTTTTTGGGAATGTATAAGTATAAATCCGATAAAGACACTTCAAGTCATTGTTTAACTTATGTATTATACCACCTTTTTCGCTGAATGAAAAGACCTTTTTACCCTTTTTGTGAAATTTACACTAAATAAATTATATGCACAAGCATTTTTTCAGTTATAGGATTTATATTTCCCGTCTTATTATCACCCTGATAAAAAGAAAAATCAGAGTCAAAATATGTATTTTTCAAAAAAATCACCTTGGTTTTATATTTACAAGCAAAATCCTTTATGATAAAATAAATGCAAACTAATCAAGAAAAAAGGTGACAGTATGAAAGCACCTCTTGCGGACCGCATCCGCCCCCAAAACATTGACGATATTGTGGGTCAGACCCATCTTCTCGGTAAAGGGAAGGCTCTGAGAAACATAATTGAATCAGAAGAAGTGCCCAACCTGATTTTTTACGGCCCGTCAGGTGTCGGAAAGACAACCCTTGCGTCAATTATTGCAAAAAAGACCAACAGAAAATTCCATAAACTCAACGGCACCACAGCAACAACTGCCGACATAAGAGCCCTTGTTGCCGAACTTGATACCCTTGCCGCCGTTAACGGAATCCTCCTCTATCTTGACGAGATACAGTACTTCAACAAAAAACAGCAACAGACTCTGCTTGACTTTATCGAAAGAGGAGAAATAACCCTTATTGCCTCAACAACGGAAAACCCCTATTTCTATATTCACGGAGCAATTCTCTCAAGGTGCACCGTTTTTGAATTCAAAAGCGTAACGGCAGATGATATTTTCCCTGCCGTTAAAAGAGCCTTCGCCTTTCTTGCAGAAGAAAAAAACACCTCAATTCAAGCCGACGACAAAGTTTGCAGACTTATTGCCTGTTCCTGCGGCGGTGACGTGCGAAAGGCTATGAATTCGGCGGAACTCTGCGTTTTAAGTTCTGTTCCCGATGAAGAAGGTACTGTTACGGTTACGGAAGAAAAGGCACGTGAACTTACACAGAAAAGTGCAATGAAATATGACCGTGAAGGCGATGAGCATTACGATATACTCTCGGCTTTTCAGAAAAGTATGCGTGGCTCCGACGCAAACGCCGCCCTGCATTATCTCGGCAGACTTCTTGAAGCAGGTGACCTGCCCTCCGCCGCAAGACGACTTCTTGTGTGTGCCAACGAAGACGTTGGTCTTGCCTACCCGATGATTATACCGATTGTCAAAGCGGCAGTTGACACTGCACTTATGGTGGGTATGCCCGAAGCAAGAATCCCTCTTGCAAATGCCGTTATCCTTGTGTGTAATTCCCCAAAATCAAACTCTGCATATATGGGTATAAACGATGCAATGACAGACATTCAAAGAGGCAACACGGGCCCCATTCCCCGACACCTTCAGAATATGCACTTTGACGGCGAGGACAATCAGAACAAGGGTCAGTTTTATCTTTATCCTCACGATTATCCTTATCATTATGTCAGTCAGCAGTATCTCCCCGACAAGATAAAAAACAGAGAATACTATAAATACGGCGAAAACAAAAACGAACAATCAGCCAAAGATTATTGGGATAAAATCAAGAAATAAGGAGAGCATTATGCAGTACGCAACACCTGTAAAAAGTAAATACGGTAAATACCTTTTCGTTTACTTTACGGGAAACGGCGAAGGTCAGGAAAGAATCCGTTTCGCCGTAAGTGAAGACGGATATAACTTCACGCCCCTTAATAAAAACCAAGCCGTTATCACCCAGACCAAAGGTAAAAAATGTGTCCGTGACCCTTATATTCTGAAAGGTCAGGATAATTTCTATTACATTGTTGGTACCGATATGAAATGTGAAGAAGGCTGGGAGTCAAATCACGCTCTTGTCACCTGGAAGTCGGCAGACCTTATAAATTGGACAGATGAAACCATCATTGACATAAATGACCTTGGCGGTGAATTTGCAAACACCACAAGGGCTTGGGCACCCCAGGCATTGTGGCACGAGGAGAAGCAGACCTACATGCTCTACTGGGCACACTCCGCAAAAGAGCACAACACCGCCGGAATGTACTATGCTTTCACCGATGATTTCAAAACAATAACCAAACCCGAAAAAATGTACTGCCGTCACCTGCAGACCATTGACGGCGACATAATCTATAACGAAAAAAGCGGCAAATATTATCTTTATTTCAAATATGAGGAAAACCAGACTATCGCCTATGTCCTTTCCGACAAACCCGAAGGTCCCTATGAAGATAAGCCCGTCACGGTTTCCGTTGCACCAAGCGGTGTTGAGGGAAGTGAAATGTATCGGATTAACGGCACAGACACCTTTGTGTTGATTATGGACGAATACAGCAAAGGCAGGTTCTTTATGCAGCAGACGGAGGATTTTGAAAACTATCCGCCCGTTAAAGCCGAAGATTATTCAATGGATTTCGGCCCCAGACACGGAAGCATCTGCTCAATAACCGACGAAGAATATGACAATCTGATTAAACATTTCGGCTATTAACAAGCAGAAAGACGCAGAACAAAAATCTGCGTCTTGTTTTTTTATAATCCGAGGACTCACTCAAAAAGTCCCGTGCTCATATATCTTTCACCCGAATCAGGCAATATAACAACTATATTCTTACCCTCATTTTCTTTTCTTGCCGCAATTTCCTTTGCCGCCGCAAGAGCCGCACCCGAAGAAATACCCACAAGGAGCCCTTCACTTTTTGCAAAGGCTCTGCTCATTTCTTTGGCTTCTTCGGTTTTAACGGTAACAACTTCATCAAGCGTGTCAAGACTGAGGTTTTCGGGAATGAAGTTTGCGCCGATGCCCTGAATACCGTGGGAACCTGCCTGCCCCTTTGTGATAAGAGGTGATTCAAAGGGTTCTACACCGATAACTTTGATATGGGGATTTTTATTTTTAAGGTATTTTCCTACCCCCGAAACTGTTCCGCCCGTACCGATACAGGCAATGAAAATATCAACTTTGCCCTCGGTATCTGCCCAGATTTCAGGCCCCGTTGAAAGAACGTGACTTTCCGGGTTATCTGCATTTTCAAACTGTGAGGGAATGAAACTGTTGGGGGTGTTTTCCTTGATTTCATTTGCCTTTTCAATTGAGCCGAGCATACCTTTTTTGCCTTCGGTAAGCACAATGTCTGCTCCGTAGGCTTTAAGAAGCATTCGCCTTTCCACGCTCATTGTGTCGGGCATAACAAGCACCGCCTTAAATCCGAGAGATACTGCGGCGGCGGCAAGACCGATGCCTGTGTTTCCGCTTGTGGGCTCGATAATCGTTGCCCCCTGCGAAATAATACCTTTTTCCTTTGCCTTTAAAAGCATATTGACGGCGACTCTGTCTTTAACAGAGCCTGCAGGATTAAAGTATTCGAGTTTTGCAAGTATTTTTCCCTTGATTGACTGACTTTCCGAAAAAGCGGAGGCTTCAAGCAAGGGAGTATTGCCCACTAAAGAACAAAAATTTCTGTAAATCATTCTATCGCCCTTGTATAATTATTTTTCGCCAAGGAGTTTTGCCAATTCGTCCATAAAGGTGTTAATATCCTTAAACTGACGGTAAACCGAAGCGAAACGCACATAAGCAACCTCGTCAAGACCTTTGAGTTTTTCCATAACAAGTTCGCCGATATGTACGGAAGTTACCTCTCTGTCAAGAGAGTTCTGCAGTTCTGCCTCAATTTCAGAAACCGTTCTGTCAATCTGTTCAATTGAAACAGGTCTTTTTTCGCAGGCACGAAGCATACCGTTGAAAAGTTTCACACGGTCAAACGCCTGGCGGGATTTATCTTTCTTGACAACTATAATGGGTACGCTTTCAATAATCTCATAGGTAGTGAAGCGCTTACCGCAGGAAATGCACTCACGGCGGCGGCGTATTTTTTCGCCCTCGTCGGTAGGTCTTGAGTCTATAACCTTGCTTTCTTCATAACTGCAAAACGGACATTTCATTTGTAAAAACCCCTTTTCTTAATGATTGTTTGGTTCTTTATACTTTTTTCAATATCTTATCAAGATATTCTGCGCTTTGTAAAATTTCTCTTTTGTCGGTGTAACTGTCAGAATAAAGTTCAACGATGTATCTGCCCTCATACCCGACATTTTTAAGAGAGCGGAAAAGATTTTCGAAGTTAAACATTCCTTTTTCCGACGGCGGTACACAGTCTTTTTCTTCTGTGAAATCGCTCAGGTGAACATGGACGATATTACTGCCCATTATGTCGATAAAATCCTGAACATTTACCCCTGAACGTCTTGCCTGTTTAACGTCAAGCACCATTTTAAAACTGTCACCGAGTCTGTCCTTCATAAAAGCCATAAATTCAGGCTTTTCACCGGAAAAACACACAACGTTTTCGTGCGCCACCTTGCAGCCGAAACTTTCGGCAACCTCGTCAAGCCCCCGATATCTTTCGGCATACTCCTGAGCAGATATATCAATGCCGAACTTTGAGCCGTGAAGAACGAGATATTTTGCACCGAGTGTGTTCATACCCTCGAAGTATCTTTTAAAACTTTCAAGAGCATCGTCATACCGTCTTTTGTACCTTGAAAAAAGGTCATAGCCTTCGGCAAAACTGCGGTATGGGTGGAAAGAAAGCACCTGTGTGCCGTAATTATCCTGAACTGCACGAAGTTCTCTTATAAAAGGCTTTTCAAGTTCCGAAGAAGAATTGAAAAATATCTCGCAACACTCAAAGCCGAGTTCCGCAACATTCAGAAACGCCTTTTCTGTTTCAAGAGGATAAAAGCAGGCAGATGATGCACCGATTTTCATTCTTTCACCTTTCTTCCCGATCTTTGTGACAAATATATAATATCAAATTCAAATTAAAAATACAACATCAGAGCCCGATTTCATTGCATTTTGCTTTGTGCTGAGCGTAGGTTTCGGAAAAATAGTAGTTCCAGTCACTGTCCGTAACAAAGAAATAATAATCTGTTTCATCGGGATACAAAGCCGCCTCAACAGCCTCTGTACCCGGACAGCAGATAGGACCCTGGGGTACACCGTCACACTTATAGGTGTTGTAAAGTTCCTTGTATTTTTCCGTGTCACCCGTAAGATAGGGCGAAGCGGTAATGTAATCGTTAACGTAGTTTATGGTAACGTCGCACTGGAGTTTGCCGTAATCGGAACTGTTTATTCTGTTATGAAGCACAGAAGAAATGAGAGTCATTGATTCACTCGTGTAAGCCTCCTCCTGTATAATTGAGGCAAGGGTGATAATCTCATCAAAAGTGTAGCCGAGTTCTGCGGCTCTTGTTTCATACTCTGCTGTGAATTTTACCGCCGTATTTTTAAGTATCTTTGAAAGCACGTTTTCGGCGGTATCACCCAGATAAAACTCATAGGTATCGGGGAAAACATATCCCTCAAGATAAAAGGCTCTGTCCTTTTCAAAAAGAGTATCAAGAAAAGTATAGCCAAGGGACATTATATATTCCTTGTTGTTGGTAAGAGCAACGAAATCGGAAGCCTGACACACACCGCTTTCTTCAAGTTTCTCGGCAATCTGCACCAGAGTATAACCTTCGGGAAAAGTCACCGTAGCCGTCGGTCTTGCCGTTGTAGGCTCTGTCGGGGCAACAACATCTCTTATTTCATTTTTAATATCTTCCGCTGCACATGCACATAATAATGTAAGACAGAGCACCGCAAGGCAGATAACACTCAAAGTTTTCTTCAACATTGTCACATCCTTTGTTTTTCTTCTTTTGATTTTACCACAAGCAAGAAAAAAATGAAAGAGGATTAAGATTAAATTAGGAATTTTGTAAAAAATTTCAACTTATGCAATAAATTCGGCTCTATTTTCAAAAAAGACTTGAAAATTACTGTATTTTAGTATAGAATATTAGAGAAAAAATAATCTTATTCGGAGGAATAAAAAAATGGTATCAGCAGGCGATTTCAGAAACGGTGTTACATTTGAAATGGACGGCAACGTTCTTCAGATTGTTGAATTCCAGCATGTTAAGCCCGGCAAAGGCGCTGCTTTTGTTCGTGCAAAGGTTAAGAACGTTATCACAGGTTCCGTTGTTGAACGTACATTCAACCCCAGCGAAAAGTTCCCCACCGCATTCGTTGAAAGAAAAGATATGGAATATTCATACAGTGACGGCGGTCTTTACTACTTTATGGACAACGAAACTTATGAACTTATCCCCATCAACGAAAGCGAACTTTCAGACAACTTCAAGTTTGTTAAAGAAAATATGACTTGTAAGGTTCTTTCCTACAAGGGCAACGTTTTCGGTGTTGAACCTCCCAACTTTGTTGAACTTCAGGTTACAAAGACCGATCCCGGTTTTGCAGGTAACACAGCAACAAACACAACAAAACCCGCTACTCTTGAAACAGGCGCAGAAATCAAAGTTCCCCTTTTCATTGACGAAGGTGAAATGGTTCAGGTTGACACAAGAACGGGCGAATATTTAGGTCGTGCATAAGATAATTATTTATCTTTAATTTTAAATTAACGAAAGGAAATTACTACTATGTCAGTTTCAGAAAAAGTTGCATATTTAAAGGGCCTTATGGAAGGTCTTGATATGGATGAAGATAAGAAGGAAGCAAAACTCTTCAACGCTATCATCGACACTCTCGATGAAATCTGTTCAGAACTTTCCGATATGGAAGAAGATATGGAAGATCTTGCAGATTATGTTGAAGAAATCGACGAAGACCTCGGCGATGTTGAAGAATTTGTTTACGACTGCGATTGCGACGAAGACGATTGCGATTGCTGCTGTGACGACGACTGCGACTGTTGCGACGACGAATGTCTTGAAGTAACTTGCCCCGCTTGTGAAGAAGATGTTTGCATCGGCTTTGACGAAATCAACGACGACGGTGAAGCAGAATGTCCCTGTTGCGGCGCTATTCTCGAATTTGAAATCGAAGAAGAAGACGACGAAACAGAAGAATAATCCTTATAATTGAATAGGGGCTGTTGCATTTAGCGCAGACCAAAAAGCAAAACAATAAAGCAGGTATTTTCAAGTAGCGTTTTACTTAAAAATATCTGCTTATCGTTTATCAGCAAGCTTTTTTAATGTTGCATATAATAAGTTTTTGCTTTTTCAGACCTTTTTTCACCCTC